>CAZRMY010000084.1:0-6888 GCA_964601295.1 uncultured Thermoplasmatales archaeon
ATTGATTTTATGATGATCGTGCCTCCCCCGCACGGGTGATACCCATCCGTGCTAAAATCGGTCCCAGTATTTCGAATACAACAGTGGTAGCAGTCACCACTGTGATAATAGTGGTTCCCACTTGGGGTTTTCCTAATGAGGTTAGGTAGTTTGCTGCTAACAACGCAAGACCGATTGCTACTCCTGCCTGGGACAATATACTAATCCCTAAGTTATCGCGTACTTTTTTATCCGTCTGCATACCCCATGCAGCAAGAAAACTCCCACCGACTTTACCAATAATTCTACATAGGATATATACAATACCAATAACTCCTACGGTGGTTAACACATCGATATGAAGATTAGTACCCGCAATAACAAAAAAGATGATATAAATCGGTAAACTCAACGATTTCATATGATCAAAAACAGGTTTGTTATCCTTCGGATACGCATTAATAATAACAATGCCAAGGATCATGCTTGCCAGTATCAAAGAAGCGCCAATAAACTCTGAGATACCGGCTGCTAAAAAAATCCCTGCAAACGATACTACAATGATTTCTTCGCGTTTATGTAATGTATTCAATATAAACGCAAAGATAGTCCCTAATCCACCTCCGATAAGTAATGCACCACCAATTTCTTTGACTGGGAAAAACAAGATATCACTTAACCCTAATTGTGCACCTGATAATAACACACCTACCGCTGCTACTGCTAATGCATAGATGACTACGGCGATTCCATCATCAAAACCCACCACCGCTAAAATCGCATCAGTAAGTTTTCCTTTTGCTCGATATTCATGAATCACAGCTATTGCTCCAGCTGGAGCACTTGCTGGAGCCATTCCTCCAAGTAATATCGCAATTGTTGCATCGCGAGTTACCAGAAAAACACCAAGCATGACTACAAAAAAAGCTGCGAGCGCTTCAGCAAATATTATTGCAATGAGATGTTTTCCTTTTTTTCGAAAGAATTTAAGGGTTAGCTCGCCTCCGATGATAAATGCTACAAAGGCTAATGAAAAATTGGTGATAATGGAGATTTCATTAGATGATAAATCAACAACTCCAAGCACACTTGGACCAATAATGATGCCGGTGATCAGATAGCCAACAATACCAGTTATTTTTAACGCATGAGTGCCTTTTCCAATAAGGAAACCTAGGCCAATAGCAACTCCTGCAAGTAACATATAATTTAACATGCTATGAATACACCCTCACGCATGTGGTGCTAAAATCCATATTCACCAACTAATGGAACAAAAACACATCCACCAAGATTAATTGTAGAAATCTGATTTTGTGTTTTTTCAACACGCTGTAACGTGCAATACATATCGCCAACAGGTATCAAAAGCATACCTGGGTCTTGTAACTGATCAACCAATGGAGCAGGAATATTTGGTGCAGCACAGGTAACATAAATACGATCATAAGGTTGATGCTGGGGAAGACCTTTAGACCCATCTCCTACTTCAACCGTAACATTGGTGATACCTGCTTTTTTGAGATGCGCACGAGCTATCTTAGCAAGGTTTTCGTGTCGCTCAATGGTATACACCCTTCCTGACTCACCGATAATATGAGCAATAATTGCTGCATGATACCCCGAACCAGTACCAATCTCAAGCACCGTTTGCCCCGCATGAAGATCAAGTGCTTCACACATGATAGCAATCATATGTGGTGCTGAAATAGTTTGACAACTTCCAATGCTTAACGGAGTATCCACATACGCGCTACTTTTCATATGGGAAGGAATAAAATCTTCCCGGGGAATACTCAGAAATGCTTGTTTTACCTTCTTAGTATTGATATAGGCATCTTGTTCTAAATGCTCCACCATTTGTTTCCTTTTCTGGTCAAACATACTCATGCACACCTATTTAAATATCCACTATTACTTGTAAGGAATATGTATCATTTTCTTTTTTGATAAACATCTGCTGATAGGTTACTGCTTTAATATGTGTATTAATATCATAGTTTTCAACCTGATCATCACCGTTCACTGTTGCTATAAGCTCATTTTCAGATATCTTTAAATTTGTTATTTCATGTAATAGAAAATTTTCACTATCCACAAGAAACAGAAAATGCTCTAAAAAATCATACAATAACGCCTCGTTATTTTCAGCTTCGACAGAGATATCTTTTTTAACGGTATTCTTAATTGTTGTATGATCGGTCATAATATCAGTAAGGGCATAAGCCGCGTTTTTGAATGCTTCTTCTAACGATGTTCCATATGCTCTGAATTGTTCATCAGAGGTATGTGGTAGAAACTCATAGTCTTTCATGTTTAACCCTTTACCACGCCGATTGGTTTGAGTCGTACTACTTTTGTGCCGATTCCTGCTTTATGAGAGACATCAACGACTTCTTCTACGTCTTTATACACACCAGGTGCTTCCTCAGCGATACCGCTTTTAGATGAGGATTTGAGAAAAATCTTTCTCTGTTCAAGTTCTTTTTTTACGGTTTCTCCCCAGAACCTTTTTTTGGCTGCATGCCGGGACATAGTACGGCCTGCACCATGAGGGGTTGAGCCAAATGTTGTTTCCATACCCGCAGTCGTGCCACATAATACAAATGTTGCGGTACCCATACTTCCAGGAATGATTATCGGCTGACCGGTATCTCTATATGCCTGTGGAATCTCTTTATGGCCAGGTCCAAACGCTCGTGTGGCTCCTTTACGATGCATAAACACTCTTTTATGCTCACCATTTACTCTATGTTTTTCCCCTTTGCAGATGTTATGTGCTACATCATATACCGTAGTAAGCTCGACATCTGAATAAAGCTTTGAGAATGCGTCCCTAAGCTGATGTCCTATAATATGGCGGTTGCTCCATGCAAAATTTGCTGCACACGACATCGCCTGAAAATATTCATCACAGAGCTTATGATCTGCAGGTGCATAAATTAATTCTTTATCTGGGAGATTGGATACGATTTCAGGAAAAGTTTTTTCCATTTTTCGAAGATAATCAGAACACACTTGATGACCAAAACCTCTACTGCCACAATGAATCAACACCATCACCTGATCTTGATGTGTAATCCCATAAGATTCAGCGGTGTGCTCATCAAAAATCTCATCAACATATTGTAATTCTAAGAAATGATTCCCCGATCCAAGTGTTGCTAATTGTTTTTTACCCCGTTTTATTGCTTTATCTGAGATTACAGACGAGTCTGCGGTTTTCATAGTCCCGTTTTCTTCACAGTGATTTAAATCTTCCTTAATCCCATAGTCGCTGTCCACTGCCCATTGTGCCCCATTATTTAATACGCCGTCTAATACCTCCTTGGTTACATTGATATTTGAGCTACCTAACCCTGCGGGTACATACTCAAATATTTTTTCTAATAACTCCTTGACTTTTGGATAAATATCATCTTTATCAAGGTTTGATCGAAGTAATCTTATACCACAGTTGATATCATAGCCGATTCCACCAGGTGAAATACCACCGTTTTCTGTATCTAATGCAACAACACCCCCGATGGGAAAACCATATCCTTGATGGCCGTCAGGGAGAACTATAGAATATTTGTAGATACCTGGGAGTGTTGCCGTGTGTTTTCCTTGTTCTAATGTTTGGTCTTCTTTCATTTTTTCCAAGATTTGTTCTGAAGCATAAATTCTTGTAGGCACATGCATTTCGTCTTGTTTTGGTATTTCCCAAGTTACTTCAGAAAGTTGCCTAATCTCATCGTTCATATAGTTGAAAAAAAAAGTCTTCCATACTTATAAAGATTTATTGAATTTGATTTTAATTAACCTTAAAAATAGGTGTAGGTATGTTAATTCTTAAAATTAAATTTGAAGAGATATATGACTGATTTTAAATTGTTATTGAGTTGTTATTAAATTAAGTTATTATAAACCGATATATTGTTTAGATATTAGTTGTATGAAAAAGAAAGAAGCAAAGAAGAAAATTGAAGAATTACGAAAGAAAATACGTCATCATGATTATTTGTATTATGTAAAAAATGACCCTGAGATATCAGATAAAAAATATGATAAACTTGTGGAGAAACTGGAAGAGTTAGAGGACATGTTTCCTGATCTGGTGACAGAGGATTCTCCAACACAACGAGTGGGTGCACCCCCAGCTGAAGAATTTGAGGAAGTATCGCATGTCAAATCTATGTTATCACTTAATACGGGTGATAAACAAGAGGTGAAAGATTTTGATGAGCGGGTGAAAAAAAATGTTGATGATGAAATTGAGTATACTGTGGAGCCTAAATTAGATGGTTTAAGTGTTGAATTACTGTATGATAATGGCAATTATACCAGAGGTTCAACCCGGGGCGATGGTGAAACCGGTGAGAATGTTACGGAGAATATTAAAACGATTAAAGCAGTACCATTGAAGCTGCGTTCTAAAGATGTTGATGTTCCCGAGCGTCTTGCGGTACGGGGCGAAGTGGTTATGTTCATCAAAGATTTTGAGGAATATAATAAAGAACGAGTAGAGTATGATAAAGAACCTATGGCAAATCCTCGGAATGCTGCAGCAGGGTCATTGAGACGTTTAGATCCTACTGAGACTGCTGAACGTCCGCTTAATATTTTCTTTTATGAGATAATGAATTATGATGCCGATGACATTGAAGTAGAAACACAGTGGGATGCATTAAAATTGTTGAATGAATGGGGGTTGAAAACTAATGATGAGATCCAAAAGGCAAAGATTATTGATGATGCGATAAAATATCATGATAATATGGAGGGTAAAAGAGAAAAACTCGAGTATGAAATCGATGGGATTGTCATCAAGGTGAACAAGTTTGAGCATCAAGAAAAACTAGGGGTCCGATCTAACTCTCCACGATGGGCATTGGCATATAAGTTTCCCCCGCGTAAAAAAGAGACACAGATTTTAGATATTGTGGTACAGGTGGGGCGACGCGGGACATTAACTCCTGTGGCGTTGTTAAAACCTGTTGATGTACAAGGGGTTACGGTGTCTCGTGCCACTTTGCATAATGAGGAATATATTAATGAAAATGATATTAAAATAAATGATTTGGTGAAAGTCTTCCGTGCAGGAGATGTAATACCTGAAGTAAAAGAGGTGATTAAACAGAAACGCCATGGAAAGGAAAAAGCGTTTTCTATGCCTGATACATGCCCGGTATGTGATAGTGAGGTGGTCAAAGAAGGAGCTTATTACCGGTGTTCTAATGGGCTTGCCTGCCCTGCGCAGCTAAAACGAAGTATTGAACATTTTGCGTCAAAAGATGCTATGGATATTGATGGTCTTGGGGGAGAAACCATTGATGCGCTCGTTGATAATGATATTGTTGAAACAATTAGTGATTTGTATCAGCTAAAAAAGGACGATATTATTGATCTTGAACGGTTCGCTGATAAATCTGCAGAAAATTTGCTGAATGCTATCAAGAAAAGTAAATATCGTACGCTCACCCGCTTTGTATACGCCTTAGGTATCCCTGAAGTTGGGAAACATGTTGCTCGGTTATTGGTTAATAAATTTGGTAGTATTGATAACATAATGAAAGCAGATAAATCAGATCTATTAGAGATAGATGAAGTAGGTCCTGAGATTGCGCAAAACATCGTACATTTCTTCGGAGAAAAACGAAACATCAAAGAGATTAATAATTTGAAAGATCTCGGTGTGAAAATGAAAACAAAGACGGAGGGAGGGAAACTTCAGGATAAACGATTTGTATTCACTGGTGCACTTGATGAGTATACACGTAGTGAGGCTACACAACAAGTCGAGCAAGAAGGAGGTGAAGTTTCTTCTAGTGTTAGTGAAAAAGTTGATTATGTGGTGGTAGGTGAGGAGCCGGGGAGTAAACTGGATGAAGCGCAAGAACTGGATTTAAATATCATTGATGAAAAAAAATTTAAAAAATTGCTTTCAAAATCATAAGGTATGAAAAGAGTATATGGCTGATAAGGATGTTTAAGGATAGAAAAGACGCAGGTAAACAAGTAGGTATCGCATTGCAGAAATATGTATCTGAACAACCAGTTGTATTAGGTATACCACGTGGTGGCGTCGAAGTAGGATATTATGCTGCTCATCAGTTAAATGCAGAGTTTTCGTTGATTATCACCCGTAAACTTCCGTTTCCTGATAACCCTGAATCAGGTTTTGGTGCTATCGCAGAAGATGGTAGTGTGTACTTTCATGAAACCGCGCGTCAATGGGTAGATAAGAGCACGATACAAACGGTTATCCAACAGCAGCAACGAGAAATTGAACGACGCAAGCAGGTTTTAGGGATATCCAGGCCATCAGTATCAGGTCGAACAGTTATTCTTGTTGATGATGGTATTGCCATGGGTTCAACCATGATGGCAAGTATACGTATGGTTAAAAAGCAACAACCACAGAAACTTGTTGTTGCATCACCTGTGGCAAGTCCTGTGGTTGCTGAAAAACTACACAACTTAGTAGATGAAACAATCATCCTTGAAACACCACCTTTTTTCCAAGCAGTCGCACAGGTCTATGAAAATTGGTATGATGTCTCAGATGATGAAGTCCTTGATATTTTACATAAAGTACATAACCAGTAAGAAGTGTTAGACTACCTTGAGGGTATTAATACATTATATATTAATATTAGGATAACGTTATGACACAGCGGCAAAAACAGTATTATTGGTTAAAAATTAAAGAATCAGTTAAACAGCTTACTAGCGCAGGAAAAGCAAAGAAACTACTGCAAATAAAATTTTTGAAACTGCGATTGAAATCATTTATCCTTGCAGTAGTCGGGTTTATGTTATCACCTTTGTCGTGGTGGAATGATTTATTTATTAATATCCCGCTTGCGTATGCTTTTGCTGTTCCCTTTGGTATCATATCAGAAAACTGGTTTTTACCTGCTATGG
>CAZRMY010000084.1:6898-8098 GCA_964601295.1 uncultured Thermoplasmatales archaeon
ATATGGGATAGCACGGCGTGCATTTCAGGGCTTTTGGTGAATCTCTGAGCGATGGGCTTACCTGCTATGGTTATTGGTTATTGGTTGACAAATATTATTGGTTTTGTATTATTACATATGGGTGTTATCGGGTTGTTTAAAAAAGAACAACACACCTATACTAGAAAACAACTTGTTAAAGATATTAGTATTTCCGTTTTTTACACCATTATAGTAGTAATTCTGGTTGAATTTAACATTTTGCGATTGCCATTTGAATATTTTTAGTCATATTCCATGTATTTTCAATGTAAAATTGAGTTATGATTTTATACGAGTATATCGTGAATCTTTAATAAAGAGGTGAAAGTGAACTATGCATAAAATTTCGATACGAAAAATACATGCTATGCTGCTAGTAACTATTATGCTGCTAGTAACTATCGTAGTGATGCTTGTAATACCTGTGGTTACCATTTCAGCTGATGATACCGCTCAACCAGAGTTAGAAATCGAAGAAATCACCGGTGGATTTGGGATTCACGCGGTAATTACAAACAACGGAGATGCAGAAGCAACTGATGTTATGTGGAATTCAACCTTAGATGGAGGCTTTATTCTAAGCGGTAGAACAGTATGTCCTCCAGTGATTGAGTCGATACCCCCGGGGGAGTCAATTTCGGTGTCTTCATGGCAGAATAATTTTATTATTGGATTCGGTCGAACAACAGTTACGATGTACACTGATTGTTCAGAAGGATCAATGGATACCAAATCTGAGGATGCAGTAATGCTGTTGTTCCTTATAGGTATTCGATAAAAAAATATTTTTTCTTTTTATTTATCAATTAACAATATTAGGTGATAACTATGGGAAGAACACATACAATGATACGAGCTCGAAGTGGTGTTGATTCTATAGATCATTATGAAATAGAAGGGGATATTGTTGAAGAAAATGCATCGTATATGATATTAGAAAAAACAAATATACGACAGTTAGATGTTGATGGGAAACATACACAGTCAGCGGTATCTAAAATCGGTGAGCATAATAAAAACTACGCAGTGGTATTGCGGAAAGGTGTTGATAATAAAGCAACATTTTTTGATGATTTGGAGCAGGCCCGAATTTTTATCGAAAAATGGAAGTAAAATTGAAGACATACATTTTCTTTTGTCATTTTCCAAATAAATAGTATATATATATATATATATATA
>CAZRMY010000085.1:0-7976 GCA_964601295.1 uncultured Thermoplasmatales archaeon
ATTTTATATGGTGGTTTCTTGATTTAGGTGATCAATGCTATTTCATCGTTATTGTTATGATGTATTTCATGGTGGATGTGTAACATATGAGAACAGTGGTTTTTACTGATTTAGATGGGACGTTACTCAGTTATGAGGATTATTCGTTTACTGCCGCTGATGAAGCGTTAAAAAAGCTTAGAGAGCATGATATTCCTTTGGTATTCTGTACAAGTAAGACTCGTAAGGAGATTGAGTTCTGGCGGAAACAATTGGACAATCACGATCCTTTTATTTCTGAGAATGGTGGTGGTATTTTTATCCCTAAAGATTATTTTGATTATACTATTGAATATGATAGTGAATTTGAGGAATATTATGTGATCAAATTAGGGGAAGATATTTCGTATTTGAAACAAGGTATTAGAGAACTAAAGGAAACATATGCGTTGGCTAGCTTTATTGATATGACACCTCGGGAGATACGTGAGGATACAGGGTTGGATTTGAAGCAGGCTGCTCTTGCTAAGCAACGTGAGTTTGATATTCCGATTAAGTTGCAGGATGAATCGAAAAAACCGGCTATTTTGGAGGAGATTAAAAACCGTGGGTTACAGTATATGGTTGGCGGGCGATTTATTCATCTCACCGGGGATAATGATAAAGGGAAAGCAGTGAAAATTCTTACTGGTTTGTATGAGAAACAATATGGAACGGTGTTAACATTTGGGCTGGGTGATTCACATAATGATTTTTCTATGCTTGATGTTGTGGATAACGCCTATTTGGTGAAACGACGAAATGGCACATATGCGACAGAGAAGTACAACAAAGCTGATGGTGTCGGTCCTGAAGGGTGGAACCAGGTAGTACTTCGTGATGTGATTAAATGAACGATCCTAAGAAAGCTCAACAGATTTACAAGAAAAGTGTAGATGTTCTAAAAGAGGTACAGTTAGATAATGGCGGGTGTCTTGCAACACCGGAGGGGGAGCGTTATCCCTATGTGTATCCACGGGATCATTCCTTGATTTTGCTGGGTTTTCAGTCTGCGGGTCTAAATGAGCGAGTTAAAAACGGATTACAGTTTGTGTTAGAAACACGGTCTGAGGATGGCGCGTTTCCTCAGCGGTTGGATATGAAAGGAAAAGATGCATCTTATAAACCGATACAAATTGATGGTACGGGGTTGATTTTATTTGTATTTTCTACATATGTGAGTGAGACAGGTGATTTTGCTTTTGCACAGAAGTATTTTCCTCGCGTACAAGAAGCAGTCAGGTATATTATTAATAATAGTTATGAAAACATTGAAGGCGTATATGAGCAGAAGAAACATAATTTGGTGATGCCATTGATTTATACGCCTAATTCACTGCATGAGTATCCCCCTACAGAACAAGGATTGGAGATATGGGCCAACTGTATTTGCTGTGCAGCATTACAAAATATTTACGAGTTAAGTACACAGATTGATGCTGTTGATATGCAATGTAAGGAATATGCTGAGAAAGTAAAAAAAGGAATTCTGAAGTTTATGTGGAATGCACAACGGAATACCTTTGTAAAAACCATCCGGGTGCGTGAGTCAAGTTCGGTATTAGTTGACCCAGATGTTGGGAAATATGCGGTAGCCGAGTTTGGTGTGTTACCTGATGAGGATAACCGTGTTAGAGCTACGGTTGCTGATGTTGAACAGCATTTATGGCATCCAGAACTTGGAGGTATGTGCCGATATCCTAAATATGAGGGGCGTAATAATGGTGGCTGGGGGCCATGGCCGAATTATACGTTGATGATCTGCCGGCATTATATACGCCGGGGAAACCAAGAAAAAGCAGATGAATATATGAACTGGGTGGTTGACACCGCCTATAATAACTTGTTACCTGAGCATATTGCTACGAAAAAGGAGTTTGACGAGTATGTCGCTGATTTCACTCAGGCAGGTATTCTCCGGGAGGATAGAAAACGAATGGTGGCAAACGCACAGAAACATCCAATGTTTAAAAAGAATTTAGCATATATTACAGTACCATTGGCATGGTCACATGCTGAGTATATTCGTACGTATAATTTGTATAACGAGGTTTTCGATTAAATGAGACAGATTGTGACCATTACCATGAACCCTGCGGTTGACCAGACCGCGGAAACAGAGTTTGTAACAGATGAAACAAAATTACGGTGTACAAAAACACGGTATGATCCTGGGGGCGGGGGTATTAACGTTTCACGTGCGCTTAGTATTATGGGTGGTGAATCAACTGCGGTGTATCCCGCGGGGGGCTGCACCGGAGATTTTCTAAAAGAACTCGTGGAAAAAACCGGTATTGCGCATATCCCAGTTGATATCTCAGAGGACACCCGAGTGAATATTAGTATTATTGAGACCGCCACTGAGAAACAATACCGTTTTAATATGCCGGGGGCATCACTACAGAAGGATGAATGCAATGAGATACTCACCGTGGTAGCTAATCTTGATCCTGCTCCCGCCTATATTATTGGAAGTGGTAGTTTGGCACCGGGTGTGCCTGATACTTTCTATCAGCAAACCGCCCGTCTTGCTCATGAGCTTGATGCCCGTTTTATTATTGATACTTCGGGGCAACCTTTACAATCTGCTTTAGAGGAAAACGTGTTTTTGATGAAACCTAATCTTGCTGAGTTTATGCGATTGATCAATCAGCAGATAAAGGATGAAACACAAATTGTGAACGCTGCAAAAAACATGATTACTGACGGTAAGTGCAGTTATATTGTTATCTCCCTAGGCGCGGGAGGCGCGCTGTTTGTATCTGAGGATAGGTACGAGCATATTTCTTCACCGATTACCCCGATTAAAAGCAGAGTAGGCGCAGGTGACTCCATGGTTGCAGGAATCACCCTTAGCTTAGCAAGAGACCAGGGGATAAAACAAGCAGTACATTATGGGGTTGCTGCAGGTGCCGCAGCGGTGATGACCCCGGGAACGGAGTTATGTCGTTACGAAGACGTCCAAAGAATATATAAGGGTATGATGAATAGATAACAACACTTTTTGTTATCATGTTTTTCTAGGGTCAAACCGTACTAACAGTAATGAATATCATTGCATTCATTGTAACTATAAGGTGATAATAGTTATGCGGATTCAAATATTAGGAACTCGAGGTGAAATTGAATCCTCCAAACCGTATCACTCCCGTCATTCGGGGATACTGATCGATGATTTTATCATAATGGATCTTGGTGAAAAAGACTTTCTTTCGTATAACCCAGACTATGTTTTTATTACACATTTGCATCCTGATCATGCGTTTTTTACGAGAAAATCCTATAAAGAATCAGTACAATTTACTATGCCTGTATATGCTCCTGAGAAATCCCCTGATTTTCCAGATATTAAAAAAATTCATAACAAAAAGCAGGTTGATTCGTACGTGATTCAGCCGATACCAACACATCATAGCAAAAAAGTTGTATCTCAAGCATATATTATTACGCATAACAAACAACGCATAGTATATACCGGTGATCTTATCTGGATCAATAAGGTGTATCATCATTTTTTTGATCCAGCTGACCTCATTATTACTGAAGCGAGTTTTTTATGTAAAGGCGGCCGGGTTCAACGGGATAAAGTAACTGGTCAGATTTATGGCCATACAGGTATTCCGGATTTAGTTCGCTTGTTTAAACCATACACGAACCATATCTTGTTTATGCATTTTGGTGAATGGTTCTACCAGGATATCCCCAAGGCACGAAAAAAAATCACCCAACTTAGCCGCCAATATAATATAGATCTCAAAGTTGGCTATGACGGAATGCAATTGGAAACAACAGAGTTCACATTTTGAAAATGCATGCAATGATTAATGGTATTATACTTTATTTTGATGTTTAGGGCAGAAGTATGCAGTTCTCCCGGATACCTTGATATCTTGTAATTGTTCAGAGCCTTTCGGGCAGATGCGGTCGGTTCTCCGATGTGGTATTATAAATGTATCTGGGAATTGAGATGGATCAGCTTGAGCGTCAATTGCAGTATCTAGAACGTATTTCATTTTTGAATAGATTTTTTTCCGTTGTTCTTCTGTTAATTGTTGTGTGGGATGTTTTGGATGTATTCCTGCTTGAAAGAGGATTTCATCAGAGTAGATGTTGCCAACCCCGGCTATGGTGTTTTGATCCATTAATGCGGATTTGATACTTCCTCGTTTTTTTTGATATCGTTTGTTGAACTCAATCCAAGAGATTTTTAATGCATCTGTTCCTAATTCTTTCCTCTGTAGATATGTGTCAATATCTGATGTTAGGGTGATGTTTCCAAGGAGTCGTTGACAGTCATAGGCAAGATTATATCCGTTATCAAAGGTACATATTAGACGGGCATGAGCAGGTTGTTCATCTTTGTCCTTGTAATATTGTAGTTTACCCGTCATTCCGAAATGCATCATCAGCCAATCTTCATTAGTACAATGGATAAATAGATGTTTGCCATGGCGTTTGGTCTCAGTGAATTGTTTTCCAGTGAGCTGAGAGGATAATTTTTTTTTAGAAATGTGTTTGAGTATTTTGGTGTTGGTTATTTTTATTTGTTTAATAGTTTTATGAAGTGATGTTGCGTGTACATACTTTCTAAATGTTTCGACATCAGGCAGCTCGGGCATGTTTTTAATCAAATCATAGCATATGGGATGGTTGTTGTTAAAGGTAGTTTAAAATTATTTGCATTATACCTTGATTTTATATCAAATGTTAAGAAAGTATTACAGTTGATTCTAAGGTATTTTTTATATGTTTTTAAGTTAGGTTTATAATGATTAATTAAAATAAAGAACATGTATGGCATTGATTAATGATATTATGGCGGTTGTGGGCATTGTATTTGGTGTGTTGATTTTAACGTATCCTGCGTTGCTTGCGTATTTAGTGGGAGCGTTTCTGATAATATATGGGATCATTAAAATTGTTACTCGGTATAAACAATCATAGTATACCTCTTATAAGTGTTATGTAACAGGTGGTTTGAATAAGGTGATACATCTCGGAACATCAGGTTGGTATTATGATGATTGGGTTGACACATTTTATCCTAAGGATTTAGAGAAAAGCAAATGGCTTTCGTTTTATGCGCAGCAGTTTGATACCGTTGAAGTGAATGCATCCTTTTATCGTCTTCCCTTTGAGAACATGGTGAAAGGATGGCGGCGTAAGGCACCAGATGATTTTCTGTTTACATTTAAGGGCAGTCGAGTGATAACGCATCGGAAGAAACTTAAAGATAGTGAAGAGTATTTGGATCGATTTTATTCTCGCATCAGAGAAATTGGAGACAAACTTGGTATTATCCTCTGGCAGTTGCCGCCGAATCTGCATAGGGATGATGAAAAACTGGAAGCATTTTTGAATATGTTGGATTCGTCTATTCGTCAGGTTATTGAATTTCGTCATGAAAGCTGGTTTGATCAAAAGGTGTATAACCTTCTTGAAAAATATAATGTCGGGTATTGTATTTTAAGTGCCCCGGGGCTTCCGACAGTGTTTGAAAGCACCAGTGATTTTGCGTATGTACGATGGCATGGGAAAAACGATTGGTATAAACAGGAGTATAGTAAACAGGAGCTTGGTGGTTGGGCGTCTCAGATTAATCAATTAGATGTATCTGAGGTGTTTGGGTATTTTAATAATGATTATCAGGGGTTTGCACCAAAAAATTGTGCTGAGTTAAAACAGATGCTTGGGGACTAATTTACTATGAAAAACAAGGATATTGCGAATATCTTCTATCAAATTGCTGATATCTACGAGATGAAAGATGTTAGTTACAAACCTCGTGCGTATCGTAAAGCTGCGCAGAATATTGAGAGTTTGGGAAGTGATATTGAGGAGGTAGCAAAAAAGGGGACATTGCGGGATATCCCGGGTGTGGGTGAAAGTATTGCTGAAGAGATTGAGGAGTTCTTGGATAACGGTGAAGTGAAACGTTTACAGAAATTGAAAAAGGATATTCCGGTGGATTTGCGGAGTCTTTCTGCGGTGGAAACGTTAGGCCCAAAAAAAATTAAGGTGTTATATAAGGAGTTGGATATTGAAAATCTGGATGATTTAGAGGAAGCAGCTAAAGAGGGGAAAATACGGGAGCTTGAAGGATTTGGTGAGCAGACTGAACAAAACATTCTGGATAATATCGCGTTTGCACGGGAGAAAGGACAGCGATTCCTGTTAGGTTATGTTCTTCCTGAGGCTCGGGAAATTGTTGAGGAGATGAAGCAGTATGTTGATAAAATTGAGCTTGCGGGGTCTCTTCGTCGGATGAAAGAAACCATTGGTGATGTTGATATTCTTGTGGTGTCTGATAAACCAAAAAAGGTAATGGAGAAATTCACGAGTATGGATCGTGTTGACAAGGTGGTTGCCAACGGTGATACTAAATCAACTATTCGTGTGTATGGTGGTATTCAGGTTGATTTGCGTATTGTTGAAAAGAAAAGTTTTGGGTCTGCTTTGCAGTATTTCACAGGTGGTAAAGATCATAATGTAGCGTTACGTAAGATTGCGCAGAAAAAAAATTTGAAATTAAATGAGTATGGTTTGTTTAAAAATGATACCCGTAAGGCGGGTAAAACTGAAGAAGAAGTGTATAAAGCTTTGAAGCTGCAATGGATTCCGCCCGAACTCCGTGAGGATCGTGGGGAAATTGATGAGGCAAGCGATCATAACATCCCTGATCTCATTGCGTATGATGATGTCAAAGGTGATTTACAGATGCATACTGATTGGAGTGATGGTAATAATACTATTGAGGATATGGTTAAAGAATCACAAGATATCGGCCATACGTATATTGCGTTAACTGATCATGTGGGTAGTTTAAAAATCGCCGGCGGTATGGGGAAAAAGGAATGGGAGAAACAAGGGAAAGCCATTGATAAAATCCGTAAAAACTTTGATGATATCCATATTTTTCATGGTATGGAGGCCAATGTAAAGAAAAATGGTTCTCTAGATGTGAAGGATTCGTTTTTGAAAAAAGCAGATATTGTTTTAGCAAGTATTCATTCCGCGTTTAGAATGAGGAAAAATGAGATGACGAGACGAGTTATTGCTGCCATGGAAAACGAATATGTAAATATTTTATCGCATCCTACCGGGCGGAAAATTCAGAAGAAAGAACCAATTAGTCTTGATATGGAGAAAGTTTTTGATGCGGCAAAGGACAACAATGTAGCTATAGAGATTAATGCATATCCGGAACGTCTTGATTTAAATGACGTCCTTGTGAAACAAGCTGTAGATAATAACGTGAAAATGTCTATTGGTACTGATTCACATAGACGGGATCATTTGCGGTATTATGAACTTGGTGTTGCGGTTGCCCGCCGTGGATGGGCACAAAAGAAGGATATTATTAACACGTTTACAGTTAAAAAATTACAAGCTTTCTTTAACAAATAAAGTGTACATAGGCACATGATAACAACCAGAGTATGTACTATGTTTTCTTTTTTATAGCAGAAAGTCGACTTTGTTTTGTGTCATGATAATGACAGATTAGATGTTTTAAATTCACTTCACCTTTAATAGTGCCTTTCTGAGATACTATGGCAAGTTTTTCAGTGGTGTGACGAATCATTTTTTTTAACACATCGACAATTTTTTCATCAAGATCACAGGTTACATAATGTGTGTCCATAATATCCTCAGCTTCACCTATGGTTCCATGATGATAGGAGTCCGGTAAACTGAAGATATGATAGAGTGACCGTGGTGGAGCTAACAAATGCAAAAGATTTATTCTACTAATAACTCCAACAAGTTTTTTGTGTTCTAGCTCGTTGACCACCCATACATGGGGTATGTCTTTTAATACGGATAGTACTTTATCAATAGGGGCATCCTGTTGCACTATTTGTAAATCTTTTTCACATTCTTCAATAATATCCTTTATTTTTCGTTCATAAAACATGGATTTCAATTTTGCTTCATCAATATCGATATCCGCCATG
>CAZRMY010000086.1:0-7905 GCA_964601295.1 uncultured Thermoplasmatales archaeon
AAAAAAGAAAAAACATGAAGCAGCACAAAAAAAACAACGCGAAAAAGAACAACAACGCCAAGCACAAAAACAAGCCAAACAAGCAGAAGCAAAAAAAAGAAAACAACTCAAAACACAAAAAACCGCACAACCCGCCTCACAGCACCCACAAAAAACACCAAAAACCAAACCAACACCCCACACACCAGCACCAAAACCGCAAACACCACCACCCAAACCACACCACACCGCCCGCCTCGGCACCCTTTTCAAATCAAAAAAACCCAAACCCCACAAACAACCAACACACAACAAACGTACAAAAAAAACCTTGTTCCACAAAAAACCAGCACCCACCAAACAAACCACCACACCACAAAAAGACACCATCATCGAACCCGTCAGCCCACCACCAACAACACCAGATCTCAACGACGACATCATCAACGTCCTCAACATGCTTGATGAACTCCTCGAACAACTCCCCGAAGACGTAATCGACGAGTTCGCCAAATCCAAAGAATTTGAACTCTACGAAAAAGTAATGAGTAAAATAAAAACCAAGTGAGACACAATGGGATTATTAGAAAAAGCACAACAACACCGAGAACAACACACACATCCCCAAAGTGATCCACAGATAATACCAGAACCAGCTATAGAACCAGTAAGTAACAACCAACAAAAAACTGGATTATTGCACAAAGCACAACAACGAAAACAACACCTTGAAGATCACAAAAAAACCCCTAAAAAACCAGATTACAAAGGACACAAAATAGAGGTCATCGAAGAAAAAAAACACTACGGCTATAAAAACATGGGCAGCTGCAAAATCATCTACGATCACACCCTCTTCGAATATCGATTTGAGACCCACGAACCATCGCTTGACGAAGAAGAACTTGAACTTAAAAAAGAACTCACACATCTATTCAAAATGCTCGCCGATGTCGACGTATTCGATCGAACAACCGTGGAAAAAAAAGAATTCCTCACTGAAACCCTCCAGCGCATCATAGAAGACAACAACATATACATCGAAGAAACATCGAAAGATAAAATATACTACCACATCTTCCGAGAGTTCATCGGATACGGACGAATAGACATCCTCATGCAAGACGACGGCATCGAAGATATCAGCTGCGACGGCCCCGAAACACCCATATTCATCTACCATCGAAAATACGAATCCATCCCCAGTAACATCTATTTTGGATCAGAAGAAGAGCTCAACTCATTTCTTGTTAGACTCTGTCAGATATCAGGTAAACAAATATCAATTTACTCACCAATAGTCGACGGAAAACTCCCTGATGGCTCACGTCTCCAAGCAACTCTTGCACGCACGGTAACCAAAGGATCCACTTTTACCATACGACGATTCAGAGACAACCCCCTCACACCAATAGATCTCATCAACTATAAATCACTGTCACTGGAGATGGCCGCATACTTCTGGATGGCCATAGAAAACAACAGCTCAATCCTCTTCTGCGGTGGTACTGCAAGTGGTAAAACCACCGCGCTCAACGCTCTGTCACTCTTCATACCCCCGTCATACAAAATCATATCAATCGAAGACACCCGTGAAGTCAACCTCCCACATCAAAACTGGATCGCTGGAACCACCCGCAAAGGATTCTCAACCTCAGAAGAAAGCACCACCGGTAAAGACATTGACATGTTCGATCTCATACGCGCAGCACTCCGACAACGACCACGTGTCATCATTGTCGGTGAAGTACGCGGTAAAGAAGCATACAGCCTCTTCCAAGCCATGGCCACCGGGCACACCTCTTATGCCACTGTACACGCCAGTGACATACACACCCTCATACAACGACTTGAAAACCCACCAATATCACTCCCTCGCGCACTACTCACCTCACTTGATATCATCGTCTTCCAAAACGCCGTAGACATCAGTGGAAAAATGGTCCGCCGCATGACCAGTGTCACCGAAATCATCAAACTCGACTCAGACACCAACCAGCTCATATTCATGGCACCCTTCACCTGGGTAAGTCGCACCGACGACCGCTTCGAAAGCAGCAAAGCAAGTAAAATATTCAACCGTATCAAACAACAAAACGATTGGGATGACCAACAACTCGACGAAGAGCTCACCAACCGCATGACCGTGCTTAAATGGATGCAACAAAAAAACATCCAAGGATACAAAGAATTTGGTAGAATCATCGCAGAATATGCTAAAAACCCTGAAGAACTCCTTAACCGAGTACAAAAGGAAATGAAAGAAACATGAAATCAACAACCTATTCACGATTCTGCAGACAAAAACTCGCCAAAGTATTCGAGCGACTTAATCTCAGTGAAACCAGTAAAATGCGGCAACTCGAAAAAGCTGATATCAACATGGTCTACCAAGAATACTACTCCATGGTCATCATGAACATGATCATCGGATTCATCGCAACATTTCCCTCCACTCTTGTACTATATCTTCTAGTACCAAATGATATCACCGCGCTTCTCATGTTTATCACCTCATCACTCGTACCCCTTATTATCGGCCTGGTATACATACAAATGCCTGCATTCAAAGCAAAAGCACGCGGAAAAAACATCGATCGTTATCTCCCCTATGCCACCAACTTCATCAACACCATGTCCGCCGCAGGAATTTCACCAAGTGAAATATTTGGCACACTTGCAGGCATCGATCTCTACGGCGAAATACAAAAAGAAGCAAAAAAAATCACCACAGAAATCGAGATGATGGGTATAGATGCTATCACTGCACTTAAAAACGCGGTCACCATCACTCCATCAACTAAATTCAAAGAATTCCTACAAGGAATCATTGGCGTAATACAATCAGGTAGTGAACTTGGCCCCTATTTCGACCGCTGTGTCGGACACTACATGGAAGATGATCTCAGAGAACGAAAACAAAGCCTCGACTCACTTGCTATCATGGCGGAAAGCTTTGTCGTCACTGTTATAGCATTTCCACTTTTTATCGTAATTATTATCTCAGTCATGGGAATGACCAGTAGCGATGGCCTTTCGTTTGGTTTTCTTTACATAATGGCAATAATGATTCTTCCTATGGCATATTTTGGTTTTTACGTTATGATGAAATCAGGAATGGGTGATGAAATATAATACCACCATTTAATCAACTATTCAAAAAAAAACAATATAACGTTAAACAGGTCTATGGGAAAGATATTGTTCTCATACAGATTATGGTGTTATCGGCGATAGTATCTGTTATGTTGTTTTTAGTTGGTATACTTATTCTGGTAGGAGTGTTATCACCGTTATTAGATTTTCTCAGCGGTATGGATATGATTGTGTTTGGTATGCTTGCAATCGTTGGACCTATCGGTTTTTATAATCATATCAAAGAAAAACGAAAACGAGAGGTAGCTGAACGATTACCTGATTTCCTGAGGGATATTGCTAATTCAACCTCCTCAGGGATGACTGTTTTTGATGCGGTTAAATCCGCATCTGAGGGTGACTATGGTCGGCTTACTCGTGAGTTGAAAACTATGAGCTCGCAACTGTCATGGGGTGTCTCGATTAAGCAGTCGTTAGAAAATTTTGCTAATCGAGTGAACACTAATGAACTGCGAAGGTTAGCCTTAACGATAACAAAGGCATTGGAGATAGGTGGGAATACTGCATCGGTGTTTAACTCAGCAGCTAAAGAGATTGATCAGATAAAACGGGTTGAAAAACAGCGGAAATCTGAGATGTCTATGTATAGTATTGTTATTTTCATTAGTCTTTTTGTGTTCTTAGCAGTGATTCTTATTGTTGATAACACGATTTTCGTGGCGATATTTGATGTGCAATCTCGTATGGGCGGGCAAAGTATTGGTAATTTGCAGATTGCAAGTAATGTTGATGCTGAAGGGCTTAAACAGGTGTTTTATTTGTTTGTGGTAGTGCAAAGCATGGGTGGTGGCATGCTGGGTGGTTTTATGATGGAAGGCCGTCTTTCCTCTGGTGTACGCTATGCGTTTATGCTGGTGTTGATATCCTTTTTTATTTTCAAGTTCATGTTTTAGGGGAAAATGCGGGTATGACAAAATGTCACATAGTTTTTAAATAGCATGAGTGAACATAGGATTACTTGTGGTTAGGAAGGATGCATCAGATTCCCAGAGGTAGATCAGAGTATGCTGTTTCAGAGGTGGTAGGAGCCATACTGCTTATTATGGTTGCTGCTATGGTATTTGTGTTTATCTACAATTTTATTTTTCCTCTTGATTTACCTGATGCAGAAACGCAAGTGCAACTTATGGGATATATAGATGAAGATGGGTATGCAATAATTGAGCATATGGGTGGTCAATCACTTGATAAATATGTGGTGTATGCTGATGGTGAACTCGTACTAAGCAGCCCGGCAGGTGATCGATGGGAAATCGGTGAATGTTGTATCCCTCCACTGGGTAAAACATATTTATGTGAAAATGACAGCGTGCATGTGAGCGTGTATTCGGTTAAATCTGAGAATTATCAGGAGCAAGTGTTTGACGCAATATTATATGGGCGGAATCCACCGGTGCAACAACCTGAGATTCCTATGTTGGTTTCAAGTTTACAGGAGAACTCTGTGGATGAGGATCTTATTTGTTATCGCTATTATATGAATCCTGAAATCTCAGCTGAAACATATGTGTATAATTGGTATGTAAATGGTAACCCGATTTGTGATATTGTATTACCATTTGATACAAATGATGAAAGTACTGCAGCGGATTACTCGGGGAGTTCACATGATGGAACAGTTATAGGTCCTTCTTGGATTTCAGATGGTGTGATCGGTGGTGGTTATTCTTTTGATGGTGATGATGTTATCACTTTTCCGTATTGTTATGAAGGGGACTATATCAGCGATATTTCAGTGGAGGTATGGATAAAAACTAGTACAGAATCTGAGGTTATCTCCTCGTTTACCCGTGATAAGTATTGGGAATTACGTGTTTTTGACGGTCTAATACGCTGGAGTACACATACTGCGGAAGGCACGGTAGATACTACAGGTACTCGTTATGTTAGCGATAACATGTGGCATCATATTGTCGCCTGTTACGAATCGGCAACAGGTACCTCAAGTATCTATGTCGATGGTATGTTAGATACCCAGGAGTCGTCGCATACCCCTGGCGTGGTATTAGGGACCGGTGATACTCCCACTGGTTCGATTGGGCAAGGATCTACCGCAAGTAGGGAAACTATTCTTTCAACAAGTTTTGAAAATCAGGATGAGGAAAATGTATGGTCACGGGATGATGACCGAGGTAACGACTATCTTGAAAGAGGAGATTTCGAACGATATGATACAAGTGATGTATCACCAAGAACAGGCTCATATACCATCGGTGGTTCAGGTGATATGGTATACCGTTACCGTTGGTCACGACATTATGCAGGATTCAACAGAGAAACTATAGATATATCTGATTATTCAGATGTAACGGTAGCAGTGTGGTATAGCTACAAAAATACTGAAAATAGTGATGAAATTGGGTTCTATTATAACGATGGAGGAAATTGGATTTCAATTTTTTCAGATACCTCTCCAGAAACACCGTATGGCGAGCAATGTGCATGGATGTATGCTGAACAGCAGATACCTGAAGATATAAGCAATTTAGATTTACAGTTCTGGTTTTCAACATCGGAAAGCAGTGAGTATCTGATAATCGATGATCTTGAAATTACGGGTATCCCTCTGGGTATCGGATCAAACTATAGTGGGACCATGGATGAATACCGCATTTATAATCGAGTGCTTTCCGCTGAGCAGATCTATCAAAATTATATGAACATGCAGAATGATAATGATGAACACCGTGTAATTGTTTCAGATGAAACCTTGCTAAGTGATATATGGCATTGTCAGGTCACCCCAAATGATAGATTTCAAGATGGTGAGAGTAAGAACTCCAATTTACTTGAAATTGTAACTTATCCTGGAGGTGATTGATGCTATGAGAACCAAGCGGTATAAGATACTTATAATCTGCATGGGAATATGTATTATGAGCAGCATGGTTACAATACCCACTTATACGGTCAACGCAGAATCACATGATGGCCAAGATATGGCATATGCTATCCTACGAAACACTTCATGGTATGTGAGCTCATCGTACTCTGATACCGATGAATACGGGACCGACCAGGGCACTATACTATCTAGTCTTGGTACACGCACCCCCACGCATGGTTCTACGTTTCTATTCTTAAGCACAGGTATCGCAGGAAACGTGCCTGTCACTACCAATGGGCACAACCCTGGTGATGAACGTGGAAGCTGGTTTGAAGGAGGGCAATACTGGGATCCTCATGACACGGCAACATTAACACTCACCCTGGATGTGCCGTTATACATGCATTATTTGTATTATGACGTCCAATTTTTTAGTGCAGAGTACCCTGAGTATGTGGGCACACAATATAACGATAAATTAACGGTTACCGTAAAGGTAAATTGCCAAGGAGGGGAAGAGACAACCTATATATGCGACGTTAACAGCGGTGATTTTGTCCTCGATGCAAATGGTATACCCGGCACGGGATTTGACATATTTGCTACCAGCGGCTGGCCAGGTGATGTCGACTGGGTAACCACCACGCCAGGACCTGGTGCTGATGCTGGTGCAACTGCATTAGTCACCCGTGAACACCCGGTCAGACCCAATGAACAGGTGACTATTACCTTTGAAATACAAGACGCGGGTGATAACTTGTTTGACAGCGCCGCATTTATTGATAACCTTATGTTCTCAGGATTTGCCCGAACAGAAATGATCTCACGTAAAACTGTACAAGACCTTAACGGAGGACTGGTTGAATGCGGTGACACTCTCGAATACACAGTAACCATAAGCAACACCGGTTCAGCAGACCAAGGCAACAATGATGGACATGAATTTATTGATACCATCCCGGATAACACCACGTATGTACCAGGATCACTAACCGCAACCTCAGGTTCAATTGATTACGACCCCGTTTTTAACCAGATAACCTGGGATGGCGGCATACCTGCTGAGAGCAGTGTTGCTATAACCTTTAGAACAACCATTAACAACAGCTTGGTAAACGGCAGCTGCATCTCTAATCAAGGTGAAGTACACTGGGACACCATTGAAGATGGCGTAAATGATGCTATAGAATTAACCGATGATCCCAGTCTGGATGATGGCATAGATCAGGATGGTGACGGTGAAACCGGTGATGATGACCCCACCAAACTCTATGTGATATCATTTGATCCACCTTCTACAGTTACCGAAGATTTCTCCGATGATACAGCTGGTAAATCCGCTACACAACAGTATTTTGGACACACCTGGTTTAACACAAGCAACGGATGCTTAGGTAATATATTCGAAGTTGCATCAGCATACAGCTATGCAACACCCCAATCCTTCAAAACCAAATTACGATCAACAGGCAGCCCACAATACTGGAATTACACGCTCCCAGAGTTATCCCGCGACCTCGAAGCCTGGGAAATATGCTTCGCATGCGGTACAACCAGTGAACCAGCAGACCTGCTATTAGAATTCAAAAACCAGGCAGATGCAAATATCGCAAAAATCTACTTTGAATACGTACAACAAGGAAGCAACACCCCCTTGGACAGGGCGCCACAGGTATCATTCTGGGATCCCACAGCCAGCAACTGGCATCAACTCACCACAGATTACACCAATGGATCATTACTTAATGGCTGGTACAAATTACGCATCGAGAAAAACGGATCAACAGCAATCACATATTCACTCTACCAAGCAAGTATCGGCCTTGTAGACACGGTTACAGCAGACACGTTAACAGCCGCATTCGAAAATTTCAAAAACATCAAATGGAGCTCATCATATGATCCCGTGGTCTGCCCCATGTTCTTCTGGGATGACCACGTAC
>CAZRMY010000087.1:0-7885 GCA_964601295.1 uncultured Thermoplasmatales archaeon
GGTTATATATTATGAAACGTTTGCCGCATATGGTATTAGGTTGGACGGTCACCGGTTGTTTTTAAATGGTTTAAAGAAGGGTAGTGTACTTGTCTTGTGTGAAAAAATTTGTATAAAAGGTATTTTGATTAATTTTTAATGTTTTAGGGGAGACCGAAGTCGTCAGCCCAGGTGCCTTTGAATCGTTGGAGTACTTGTGATTGTTTGTGTCGTATGAGGAATTGTATGACTTGTTGTTCGTCGATGACTTGGTATCCGCGTTTATGTGGGGTGGTGGTGATGATGCCTTGTTTGATGAGTTTTTTGAGGTAGTATGAGAGTGTTGAGGGGGCAAGCTCGAAATTTTCGAGTATGTCTTTGTGTTGTGCTTGCGGGTTTTTAAGGAGGTATAGTACGATTTGGAGGGGGATATCCTGACGGAGGAGGCGTAGGTATTTTTTGTCTTGCAGGCTGGTTGAGCCGGTGAGGTAGTATCGTTTGTGTGCACCACTGATTTTTTCGTAGGTGATGAGCCCGTGGTTGTACATGTATCTGAGGTGGTAGTCTGCAAGTGGTACGCTGAGCTTGAGGAGTTTAGCGATACGACTAAGTTTAATTCCCGGGTTTTTCGAGATGAGGTTATGTATTTTTTGTCTGATTTCTAGCTCAAGGATATCATTCATAGAGGTTATCTCTTTAATGAGGCTATATAGAGGATTATGAGTACAAGTAGGTCGATACTCCAGATGTAGTTGGTTGTCAGAATGGTGCTGTATTGTGGGTAGAATATGGTGATGCTGAGTAGTATTCCTCTGATGAGAAATAGGAGGAATACGCCGGTGATGAGTAGGAGTTTTATTTTCCGGTATTTCCAGTAGCTGAGTAGTGAGACAGTGACTAGTACGAGTGCGAGGAATGTTATGCCTGAGCTTATTGCGATTTCAAATATTTCCATAGTTCTTTTCCACCTTTTTTTGAAAAATATGTTCTAAAATGCTTCATTATGCTTACCCCCGTTTACGTTCAACGTATAGTATGGGGATAATGGCAATTAGAATGAACATGGTGCTGATGAGAAGATAGGTGATGATGGTGATGGGTTGTATGAATTCATAAAGATTTATGGTAATGGTGTGTTCGCTGAAATGGGGGATGTTTATGATGAGTATGTAGTGGGTGTTATCGTTTTGTTCAGTGGAAGTGAGTATCCATTCGTTGTTGGTGTTTGTTTCATCAAAAAATGATAGTATATCGGATGCTTGTGGTATTTGTTGGTTGTCATATTCTACAGTGAGTTCATCAGGGTTGCTGAGTATGCCGAGGTAGACGACGAGTTTGGAGCCGTTAGTGCCTTTGCCGGATATCCCAATTTGTATACGTTCTTTTTGTGTATCTGATGAGAGTAGTTCGACGTTAACTTGTTGGTTGTATATGGCTATGTCTTTTTGAGCGGGGGTGAGATCAATTGTTGCGGTGATACGACCCTTTTGTATTTCTTGTTGTATGGTGTATTCTATGAGTGATTTAGTCTGAGATGTGGTTTTGGTTAGTGTAAAATTAACTGTTATCGTTGATTGAGAGGGTACTTGTATGTTTTCTTTTATATCTGATGTGTATCCTTCTTTTTGTGCTTTTATTTTATACGTGCCTGCTGGGACGTCGATGGTGTAGGTTCCTGCAGCATCAGTGAGTTCACAATAGGTGGTAACGCTTTGTTGTTGTTCTATCAGATATACACAGATGATAACATCTTTGAGCGGTGTGTTGGTATTATCACGGGCAACACCGGTGATTCCTTCTGGTTGTGAGTTAAGGATAGTGATGGTGCTGGTGGAGGCTTGATACCCAGTTTTTGATGCAGAAAGTATGTATTCTGTATCCTGGGTTACAATCGGTGCAGATACGGTTGTTTTACCCTGGCTGTTGGTGAGATATATTTGCTCGTTAAACGCGATGATAACGTCTGATACAGGGTTTCCTTCTGCAGTTACGGTGATGGTGAACTCGGTGTTCTCCGGTACTGTTGTACTCGTAGTTATGAGCAAGACCGGGTTTTCATCTGGTGATTCTTCAACATTTTTAATGGTGATGGTTGCAGTGGATGGTATATACCCATTTTTTGAGGAGGTTATGGTATACTCGGTATCAGAGAGTACTTCTGGTGCGGTAACCGTGATTTGACCATTTGTATCAGTTTGATATAGTTCTCCAAACACGGATATTCGCGCGTCGGCTATCGGCTGGCTGTTGCTTGTTATGGTGATAGTAATACTGGTTGTTTCATCAGCTGAACTTGGTGCGGTAATTGTTAGGGGTAGGTCTGGTGGTGTTTCATCTTGGAAGCAGTACAGGGTGTATTGTGAGCTAGCAAACAGTTTGCCATCAGCGATGACCGGGGGTCCACCATAGTTTCCATCCATTTCATATTCCCAGTTGAGTGATCCATCTTGGGTTGAACGAGACTGTACGAAAAAATTCGGTGGTGACGATCGTGCGTAGTGGTACAGGGTATCAACTGCTATTGCTGGGGATCTTTCCGCATAATTGGGTATAGGGATATTCCAGATATCCTGGCCGGTTTCAGCGTTAAAGCAATAGAGTCCGTTACCGGTGAGTTTGTAGATATGTTCTGTGTCAGTGATGGGTGAAGTTCCCATGCTGGTGAGGACCGGTGAAATCCATGTGTAGAGTACCTCTGTTGTGGCTGTGTCTAAGCAGTATACTACGCCTCCAAGGCTGAGGTAAACATTGTTGTTGATGAGTAATGGGCTCATTTTTCCATAGTTGTTTCCACTGAGGGTAAAATCCCAGTTGTGGGCACCGGTTTCTGCGTCTAATGCGTAGCCTATATCGGTGCTGCCATTTTGTGAAATGATATACACCTGTTCATCGTCTAATGCTGGAGCAGACGTTGTTATACGTCCGACGGTTGTATACCTCCATTTTAGCGTGCCATTGTTTTTATATAAACAATACAGGTTTTTGTCATATGAGCCAAAGTACACATACTCTGTTGTTGCCGCTGGTGAGGATTGAACATAATCATCGGTCGTATAATTCCATAATATTGTTCCAGTGTTTGCATCAAGGCAATAGAGATTGTCGTCTACGGATCCGATATACAGTTTATTATTATCAACTACCGGGCAGGTTCCGAGGGGGCCAATGGTGGTATCCCATAGTAAAGCACCGGTTTTTGCATTGAGACAGTAGACATCACCGTTTTGTAATCCAAAATACACGTTATTGTCAATTACTGCAGGAGCATAGAGAATAGATCCCTCGGTAGTGTATGACCATAGTAGGTTATCAGTTTCGGGACCGGGGTTGCTTGTGTACCCGGTACGATGGTTATCATGATGAAACGTATCCCACTGATCAGCGGTTACGATATTTCCGCTTATAGATATAACAAATAAGATTGATAGCATTAATATGCTTATTTTGTGTAATGTGTTATTCATCTGTTTCAAACCCAACCTTTCATGCAAGCAATTGCTCACTCTATATATATTTCTTATTAATTTCTCGTAAGAGATCTCAGCTTTTTGAGTGGTGAATGACCGCCATGTGCATTCCATCTCCTCACCTCATGTCATACATTTGCACGGGTTTCCTATAAATACATTATTTTAAAAAATTCGAATAAAAATTTGTTCTAGCCGGTTAGCCAGAATCAAAAAATATTTAAAAAAGAGATTACACAGGTCTTATTGTGTTAGATACAGTTGTTTTTAATTTTTTTTCGTCCATGCATCAGAGGGTTTATAGTCTGATCCTCCGCTACTCATACATCGTCCGTTATACAATAGACATAATCCCATACATTCTTCATGACCGGTTTTATCTTTGCTAATATCTATATGATCACAGCATAATGCACAGTTAAAGATAGCATCAGAGTTTAGTACATATGTATTTAGTGATTCACCTATCTGCGTAGTATGCTCATTAACATATCTAATTTTTTCAACTGATTGTGACTCTTCTGATATGACTGAAGGCATTACTAGCACTCCGACCAGTATGGCGACACCTGCGAGTATCATATATGATTCAACTCCTTTATGTTTCATAATGATCACATATTAATTATTGACATTTTATATTTATAAGTATTATTTAAAAAAAATCGAAGAAATGTTTAGAATTTTGACTTTAATAGCAATTAGAACAATCGCTTACCATATGGCAACAAGAAATTGGCCAACATGACGGAGGATACGGTAACGGCCAGCAATTATACCAGGGTAGCCCATCATCATCACCTTCATCAATAAGATCTTCAATAACAGGTGTTAGTGCTGTAGTCGCGCTACTAGCCGCCGCGCCTATTAATGCACCAACCCAACCCCCCTTGGGTACACCTGTAGCTGCTCCAACAACGTCTGATAGCACAACACCAATAGTACTTTTTATCTCAGAATTCTTGCTATACGATCCATGTAGAGTACCAACCAGTACTTTATCTAATTCAGAACCATGCAAATCTGTCCAAATTGTTAACCCTTCTATTGATTTTTCAATCTCTGGAGAATAACCATTATCGTAAAAATCGAAAATAATTGATTTAGTACTAGCAGCAACTACAGAGCTTATCAACTCATTTTCACTCAATTTATCAACAGTGTAGATAAAATCAGAATAAAATAATTCAATGGTAGCTGAAGAGTGATAAATAATAAAGCGTTTCGAACCCCCCGGAAGATTCCTGAAAATATCAGAACCGTCTACTTTACTGTCTGGAAAATATTTAGCTAAATATTTATCAAAATTATGTGATAAATCCATATAAAATTCATTACCAGATTTAGATTGGTATCGATATTTTAAATCTTCGACGATTTCATTATGAATCATTGCGGCTCTTTCTACAGAGAGATTGGGGTCTTCGAAATCTATAGATTCTTTGTAAGGTATATTACCGTCGTTGGTATCATCAAACGTGTTAGACAAGACTGTTGGCATGATTAGGATGGATAATACTACAAAAATTCCAATTATTATTAAATGTCTTTCGACTACCTTATTTTTCATATGCATCAATAATATTTAGCCTTATTTATATTAATATACTTTATTTAAAAAATTTCGAATAAAAAATAAAAAAAATGTGGTGTGGTCGTGTATAACCACACCGTTACACGCTACCAGCGATTATCTTATAAGATTAGACAACATCTGTTCAAGTAGTGGGAAGCGTTCACCGATAAACTGTACAAGCTGTAAGAAAAGATTTTGTAGTGAATTTTTTACCACTGGTGTTGCAAGTGATACATCCAGTTCGATGTAGTCGCTGCTGTCTTCACTATTCACCACTTTCACTGTCCCCGTAAACTCTGTTTCTTCTTCATTAGGTGCCACCACAGATACATCAATAGCGAATTCTCCATCTTCCGGGGTAAGATCCGTGCCAGTCTCAGGATCAAACGTCCAGGTACCCCACTCAGGATACGATTCTATTTCCCAGTCAAGCAATGACTTAGGGTCACCTACATTCGCAATGGTTATCGTCTCGGTAACAGTTCCTGCGGGTTCAACATCTGTCCAGCTGAGATCACCACTACCATCGAGATCAGGGATCTTTGGAAGCTCTTCAAACGTGGCAGTCACGGTTTTATCGGCATCCATCAGCAGTGTCTCCGGGTTCGTATCACCAGAAAGATCACCACTCCAACCGCTAAACTCCCAGCCAGAGTCCGGCAGCGCAGTGAGCTCTACAGGGGTATCATCTTCGTAGATACCACCAGCAGGATCAAGATCGACACTGCCGCTGCCATCGATATTCACTGTTAACGTATAAGCGTTTATCGTGGTAAACGTCCAGGTAGCTGATTGTGTGGTGTCTTCGCCATCATCAGCGATAACATACCAATCATATGTGGTGCCATACGCAAGTGGATCAGCTATCAGAACACTGGCGGTATCTCCACTTGTGACATCAGTGACTGTTGATTCTAGTATATCATCTACGTAGAAGCTGACATCCATAGAATCTGAATCAGGATCTGAAACGGTGACACTCAAGGTGGGATTAACACTAATATCTATGGTACCATCTGCAGGTCCTTGATTGACGGGTGCATTAGGTGGATTATTTGGATTACCAATGGTCACAGTTCCATCAAGTAACTCTGCATCCTTTGAATATCCAGAGGCATTGGAATAATGGGATTGATAGGCTAAACCAATATTTGATGTATTATCAACAATATCAATAAACGTGTTACAGTCCCCTGCATCAGCTGCCACATCAACAGTGATTGTTGCAAGAATACCAGATCCAGCGGGGACGGAATCAATTGGTGGTGTTATATCATAAAGCATCCCAAAATGGAAAAACGCTTGTCCATATGCTTCATCAATCGTTGCCATCAAAATCGCAGCGCCTTCACCAACTGAATCTGTAAAATTAATATCGGTGACTGTCAGTTTAGTTTTATCATAATATCCTGCAACTGAATATGCACCGATATCTTCTGCATATTCACCAATAACTTCGATTTCAACACCAGTATCACCGGGATCTACTTGTACATCTTCTGCTTCAATAATCCAGTCTAGTGTTGCTGTATCACTATCTTCAATGTCTCGTATAACATCTTGATTAAATGATACTGCTGAACAAGATACCGTTGTTAGCACACTGGCTATTAGTAGTACAACTGCTTTCATTATTACTTTATTTTTTCTTGTCATAATTTGCCCCCTTTATCTTAAAATTTGGTTTTTATAAAAGTAAATTATTATTTATAAGGTTTATTTTAAAAAATTCGAATAATTCCGAAACTATAATAACTCAATTTTAACAAAAAATAAAAATGCTTCCTCCAAAAATACATACATTTGGAGGGAGTATCGATTTTTTAATATGTACATTACCTAGGTATCAAGAGCTATAACGAATATATCAATAGTTTTCGCCAGTGACGTTCGTCCAGCTCCGTCAGTTGCTGATACTGTTACTGTTTGTTTTCCAAATCCGGTCAAATTCCATCTGTAGGGTGCTTCTGTATCTGTAAAGTTTTCACCTGAAGTTGATTCAAAGGTTACTTTTGCTATCCCTGACATTTCATCACTTGCTTTGGTTATAATTGTTAGCTTTCCTAGAGATACTGCCATATCTAACGGCAAGTTTATTAATATGCTATCGAAAAGATAGATGTCCCCTAGCTCTGGTCGTGATATATTAACGGTGGGATCGGTAGCATCAATGGCAAACATAGTTTTTGTTTCATCATATCCAGTGTGCTCTAGTTCATCAGCTGCACCAACACGGATCTTATAATGGGGACTATCTATAATGGATTCATTGATAATCCAGACATATTCCCCGGTATTATCCAGTTTGTCTTCAATTAAGACCCAGTCGCCTCCACTTACTTTGTAATAAATGCTTATTTCAGCATTAGGCAGAGATGCTCCATATATATCTTTGACATCATATTCAATCGGGATTTCTGTTGTGAATAACAGATCCTCTCCAGTCGGGTAAAGCAGTTCAACCTGTGGCGGAGCAGGATGCCATGATACAAGCGGATATTCATCGGTCTGTCCATTGAACTCATAGGGCTTGTCCACTATTCCATCACCGTCTGCATCTGGTGTCTCCCAGTTGGACCAGTGGTTTCCGCCATACCCATCATCCCAGTAATTTTTCGTTAGTAAACCCGTTTGGATTACCACCTGCTCTGCATTATTGACAAATGAGTTGTATTGTATCGTATTTGTTATTCCGCCACCACCGGGATACCCAGTGAATTTCATGCCTGCAATCGTATTATTGGCTATGAAATTGTTGTATATATAGTTGTTATTTGCAAGATCACCGATGCCTATACCAATATAATTATTCTCCAAGGTACAGTCTGCGATAAGATTTCCAGAACACGGCACGTCCCCGCCG
>CAZRMY010000088.1:0-5511 GCA_964601295.1 uncultured Thermoplasmatales archaeon
TTAACTAAGACATATACATGGTAGGGGCATTCTGTTTTCTGGCAGAAATCACAGTTGAAACATGCTTTGGGTTTAAACTCGATGTTTAAATCGTTTGGTAGTAGCACGCTGAAGATGTCTCTGCCGTAGACATGGTTTTTACCGTTTTCTGTATAGATTGGAGGGAATTTACCGGTGTAGCCGATGAATGAAAGCAGACGCCCTGCGTCTTTCACGGAAAATTTTTTGTCATTATATGTTAGAAGGAAACACCCTGAGATATGGTCATGAAGGCCACCAATGATTGCTCCACCGAAACGGGGTGATAAAATGTTTTCTTGGACTTTCATCAGGATTTCTGCTTCTGCTTTTGCTTCTTCTCCTTGTATGAGATGTAAATTCATTTCATCTCCATCAAAATCTGCGTTGTACGGCGGGCAGACAGATAAATTAAAACGAAATGTTTTATAGGGGACTACTTTCACGCGATGTGCCATCATTGACATACGATGAAGTGAGGGCTGTCGGTTAAATAAGGTGATATCACCATTCATGAGTTGCCGTTCAATAATTGTTCCTAAATCCAGGTTTTCTGCGAGCTCCTCAGCATTTCTTTCAGTTACTTTCACCCGTTGTTCAATACCGCCTTCACGGAAACGTTTAATATAGTTCACCTGGGGATAATAGACGTCACCTTTTTTTGGCGCTGTCGCAGATTGTATAATGAGTTGTTTGCACCATTCAAGGTTATGTGGTGTCACCCGTACAGGGATCGTCAGCTCACGAGCTATTTGCACAGGTACCCCTATTTCGTTGATACTGAGAAACGGATCCGGTGATATTACCGTTCGAGCGGAAAAGTTCACTCGTTTCCCTGATAAATTACTGCGAAATCGCCCTTCTTTTCCTTTTAATCGTTGTGCTAATGTTTTTAATGGTCTACCTGAACGATGACGAGCGGGTGGAATACCTGATGTCTGGTTATCTAAATAGGTTGTAATATGATATTGTAGAAGTTCCCATAGGTCTTCAACAATTAACTGCGGCGCACCTGCATCACGGTTTTCCTGCAGTCTCTGATTAATACGGATCACATCAACAAGTTTATGAGTGAGATCATCCTCTGAACGTTCACCTGATTCAAGGGTCACCGACGGACGAACAGTAACCGGTGGAACTGGTAAGACAGTAAGTACCATCCACTCTGGTCGTGCCGCATGCACATTGATATCAAGAAAGCGTAGATCACTATCAGGGATTTTCTCGAGCCATTCACGAACCTCAGAAGGAGTGAGTTTTTTACCTTTTTCACGTAATGTTGTAGGTTTATCAAGCTCAATTTTACCTGATTCTCTGTCGCATCGTGGGCACACATCCGCTTTACGCGCGTCTTTCACTATGCTTTTGAATATATATGATGGATCTCTTCCCTCATCTTCATGTTTTTTAAGGAGCTTTTGGTATTCTTCGATTTCTTTATCTGTGAGTAGAATCCGTCCGCAGCCTCTACAAGTAGCTCGTAGGCAATTTCGAATGGTTTTCACAAAACCCACATGAATAACCGGCATCGCTAGATCAATATGCCCGAAATGACCCGGGCATTTATCTTTCCCTACTTTTAGCCCACAGGTTTTACATCGAAGACCGGGTTCAATCACACTTAACCTGGGGTCCATTAAACCCATAGTGATAGGAAACCCATCTTCATCATAGGTATCAGCGGTAATCACTTTTGTCGCACTCATTTTTCTAATTTCGTTTGGCGACAGAAGTGCAAATTCCAATTGTCCTATTTTTTTTGTTATATTTCTTGCTGCCATTTTTCAACCGCCATATGTTAGACTAATGTTTCTAATTTAATCCGGGGTACTACAACTAATGATTTTAATTCATCAATCAACAATTTAAACGCATAACTCATTTGAACGGGATGAATATCTGCTTTATCACCACATACCGGGCATTGCAGGCGTCCGTGTCTATCTACCATGGCTATATGTCCACAGGTGTGACAGACATATTTTGTGGTAAGATCTGATTCATCCAATAAACGGTCTTTTATCACCATTGATGCGCCATGACCGATAAGGCAATCTCGTTCCATTTCACCAAATCGTAGACCACCTTCTCTAGCTCGTCCTTCGGTAGGTTGTCTAGTTAAAATTTGTACGGGACCACGTGAGCGTGCATGTATTTTACCTGCTACCATATGATGCAATTTCTGATAGTAGATGCATCCTACAAACACGTCGCATTCTAATGGCCTTCCGGTCATTCCATCATACAATACTTCTTTACCATTATGTTTAAAGCCATTGTCTACTAATGCCTTACGAAGTGCTTCCTCTGATTCGCCGCTAAACGCTGTGCCATTGACAGGTTTTCCGTTTAACGCACCTACTTTTCCACCAATCATCTCTAATACATGGGCTACAGTCATACGGGATGGTATCGCATGAGGATTAATGATTAAATCAGGGGGCATGCCTTTTTCAGTAAACGGCATGTTCTCCTGTGGAACAATATGTCCTATTACCCCTTTCTGACCGTGTTTAGAAGCAAATTTATCACCATATTCTGGGATGCGTTGCTCACGGACTTTTATTTTTACCATTCGTGAGCCATTAACTGATTCTGAAAGCATGACTTTATCAACGATACCACCTTCACCATGTTGCACGGTCACCGATGTTTCACGTCTTTTTTGAGGGGTCAGAAAATCGGTTGGTTCTTCCAGGAAACGAGGCGGTGAAGTTTTACCAATGAGGACATCGCCACCGTTAACATTACTCTCTGGGGAAATTAATCCATCTTCACTGAGCATGTTATACGCATCTTCACTTCGGACACCACGGCAGTCAGGATTAGGGATTTCAAAATGATCTTCTTGGCCACCGGGATATCGTTTTTCTTCACTGCGATACGTTCGAATAAAGGTACTCCGTGACATACCTCGTTCGATACTTGCCTTGTTCATTACTAACGCATCTTCCATATTATACCCATGGAATGAAGCTATTGCGACGATGAAATTTTGACCTGCAGGTCGTTCCCTAAATTTAATGTATTTTATAGGATGTGTTTGTACTATAGGCGTCTGTGGATAATGAAGAAGATGACCACGAGTGTCCGGCCTAATACGATAGTTAGCGGCACCAAAACCAAGGGATTGTTTACCCATACCAGCGCCCATAGTGATACGCGGTGATGAGTTATGTTCTGGGTAGGGAACAAGAGATGCTCCTATACCGAGTATACACATGGGGTCAAGTTCCATATGTGTGTGATCCTTGGTGATATCTTTTTCTTTTAATGCAATTAGCGTGTTTTCTTCTTCTTCAGCATCAATGTATTCGACAATTCCCTCATTTATGAGATCGTTCCAGTTTTTTTTACCGTCCACTAATTCTTTCAAATTGGTTTCATCTAATAGCAGTTTACCTTTTTCAACAACAGCTAACGGGCGTCGTAATCTTCCGCAGTCACAATTAACAATGACATCATTTGCTTCATCATTATACATAATGTTGATTTCGTTATGGAGTAATCCTTTGCGGCGTCGTTCACGTAGTTTTTGAACGAGTTGTTCCCCATTAGGATGTATGCCTATGAGATCACCGTTAAGGTATACGCGTGCTCCTGTCATTTTTTTAGTGATTTCTTTTATACCAAGGTCTTTAAGTACACTTTCGACTTCTTTCTCAGGGAATCCCTCTGAGATTTCTACTGTTAAAGCTAGGTTTTTAACCAGTCCACAGTTTGGCCCTTCAGGTGTTTCATTCGGGCAAAGACGACCCCATTGTGTTGAATGCAGATCACGTGCTTCAAAATGTGGCTGTGATCGAGTTAATGGTGAGGTTACACGACGTAAATGACTAAGTACAGCAAGATTGCTGGTGCGGTCCAATAACTGCGATATACCGGCTCTGCCGCCTACCCAGTTCCCTGTGGCTAATGCATGATGAATGCGTTGACTAAGTACATCGGCTCGTAGTGACGAGCTAATTTTTATTTCTTTTCCTTTTGCATGTACTCGTTCTATCTGATATTTGAGGTCTTTGCAGAGTGCAGTAAATGCCACACGGAATAAATCCTCCATTAGATCTCCCGCGAGCTTTAACCGTTTATTTGCATAATGATCTTTATCGTCTTCCTCACGTTTATCTAATGCAAGTTCAAGTACTGCCATACCCATACGCGCCATGAAAATTGCTTTTGTTAGCCGGTCCTCAGGGGAGTTACCGAGATGCGCAAGGAGATGTCTATCCATGATGGTTTCCACACGTTTGATACGATATTCTTTTGCTTGTCCACCTGCAAATTTTTTCCCAAGATACGCTATAGCCTCGTCTTTAGCAGTTATCCCATATTCTTTTGCGCATTCCTCGATGTTGGCTAAAACAAACGGTTTCATTTTAGGATCAACACATATTACATCAACGATTTCTTCATCATTTTCCATGCCTAACGCACGTAAAAGGATCATAAGTGGTATCTGCCCATACGTGGTGGGAAGTGACACCATTAGCATGCCGTCTTTTCGTTTTTCAACTACAGATAGTGCCCGATATCCTTCACGTTGAGAAAATACCTTTGCTACTTCAACATCACGTCCATACCTGCTGCTTTTTTCAACTAACACACGGTTAGGCGCAAGATCTTCTACAGTTATTAGCACTCGCTCAGTACCATTGCTGATAAAATACCCGCCGGGATCAAGAGGATCTTCCTGGATTTGCTGTAATTCCTGATAATACTCATCGTTAGACAAACTATGTCCTTTCTTTTGTTCAGTAGTTTTTTTAGCAATATTACATCGTTTTGATTTAATCATAATAGGCAGTTGACCAATGTTAACTGTCTCAGGTTCATATTCAACCTCATTAATAACCGGTATGAACTCTAACTCAATTGGAGCCTCGTAGGTTAGATCACGTAAACGTGCCTCCATGGGCGTTAATGGCCGTATAGTTCCATCTGCCTCTTTTACCTCCGGGAGTCCAACTGATATTTTTCCGAATCGTATTTTATAATCCTCTATTTCAGGATAAATAAACCCCTTTTCCATCTCTTCTTCTTGCCCTATGGTGGTACTATCAACAATAGTTTGTAAACGGCGTTCTAAAAAATCGTTGTAAGAGGCAATTTGATGATTAACAATACTTCTTTCTCGATAAAAAGCATCAACTAATTCCTTCATTAACTCACACATCCATTACATTAAATTTTATATAAACCCTATGTGTCATAGCTGCTTGACGCATCCTTATTAACTTTCACTTTCCACAATTAATCTATACACCGTCGCGTATTGCGCGGTATGACTTTTACGAATAATTTTAACAATATCCCCGGGTTTTCCATCGATAGCAATAACTGCAGGATCGGTATTAAGTATTTTAGGCAACTGGTCTGGTTTAATCCTGTATTTCTCAAGGAATTTTTTTGCTTCCTCTTTGTTTAAAATCGTATGCTCAGGGACCAGTTCATGGTTTAATATATTATATGTTTTTTCTTCTTTTTTTTTGATGA
>CAZRMY010000088.1:5547-7740 GCA_964601295.1 uncultured Thermoplasmatales archaeon
TAAAAGCCAGATGCTCTACCTAGCTGAGCTACAGGCCCAATCGATGGGGCCGAGGCTTTCATATCTTTATACTTCACAATCGTTATTCTAAATTTATGTTGATATACTACACTCTACCTAATAGTAACCTTTGAAACGACCTTCCCCTAATGTAAGTTCCTATATAAATATTTTTACATATGTTGACTACAAGCCATATCTAATGCAGACACCAAAAATATCCCATAAGCATTTAAATCACTCTATGTAATAACACACTTCTATGCAGGTTAATGAGATATTTTATTCATTACAAGGAGAAGGAAAATACGCGGGGATGCCGATGGTTTTCATTAGAACAGTAGGGTGTAATTTACGATGTACGTTTTGTGATACCAAATACGCCTACTCTCATGGTAAAAAATACTCCATAGATGCCCTTTTATCTGAAACCAAAAAATATTCATGCGATCGAATATGTGTTACCGGTGGGGAACCGCTGATCCAAAAAGATATCTATGAAACTTGTACTCGCCTTAACAAGTATTATTCCCTAATTATTATCGAGACAAATGGCAGCTTACCTATCAAACCTTTTTGTAATACTTCAATGATGATTTCTCTTGATATTAAATGTCCATCATCGGGTATGGCTGATAAAATGTATTACGAAAACATATCAGTATTACGGCACTCTGATCAACTTAAATTTATAATCAGTGATGAAGATGATTATATTTATGCTAAAAAAATTCTAAACAAGTATCCGCCGCATACAACTGTTTTTATGCAACCTGTATGGGGTTTTTCTCCTCAGAAGCTTGCTGAATGGATTCTCCAGGATAACTTAAATGTTTATTTAGGGGTGCAGCTACATAAAATACTCTGGGGTGATAAACCGGGTACATAATGGAGTATTTTTTTCACTGAACTGACTTTGAGAAACCCATGTATACATTTAAATAGCACCTACTGTTTTCAGCACAAACTATATACATGAAAAGTGTATTGCTTGCATGTAAATTTATCAAGGATTTATGTCTATTACTTACTGTTAAATTCATGCAGAAGTAGATATTGAGAAATTATTGGAACAAGAGGTGAAAATGGATAATGCAACCAGCAAATATGGCATATGATAGAGCGATAACTGTTTTTTCGCCAGACGGGCGATTGTTTCAAGTTGAATATGCTCGAGAAGCAGTTAAGCGAGGTACAACCACTGTCGGTATTAAATTTAAAGACGGTGTTGTTTTGATTGTAGATAAACGCATTGGTTCTCATCTGATTGAACCTGATTCTATTGAAAAGATATTTCAAATTAATGATGACATAGGTTGTGCAACGTCAGGTCTTGTTGCTGATGCTCGTGTGTTGATAGATCGTGCGCGTTTAGATGCGCAGATTAATGAGATTACGTATAATGAGAAAATCCAGGTTAAAACATTGGTTAAGCGCATCTGTGATTTTAAACAAACCTATACGCAATATGGTGGTGTGCGACCATTTGGTACTGCGTTACTTATCGCGGGTGTTGATGATAGTGGTCCACGTCTTTTTTCCACGGATCCCTCTGGAGCGTTAATGGAATATAAGGCAAGTAGCGAAGGAGCGGGTCGTAGTGGCGCTATGGCCTATTTTGAGCAGCATTATAATGATGATCTTTCGTTAGAAGACGCCATTGTTATGGGTATTAAGGCATTAGATAAGGGAAATGAAGGAAAACTTAATCCAGATGCGGTAGAAATAGGTTTAGTAAGTAAGCAAGAAAAATTCCATATTGTTCCCCTTGATAAGACTAAAGGGTACATATCTAAGGCACTTGGAGGCAAATAGGGTTGGTAAGTTTAGACGAGGCGGTTATAGCACGGTTAAACGACGGTGAACATCATTTTGAGGTCTTAGTAGACCCAAAAGCAGCAGCGGATGTCATAGAGGGCAAAGAAGTTGATCTGCTTTCACATCTTGCTATTGATGCAATATTTCGTGATAGTAAAAAAGGTACTCATGCCTCACATGAAATTGTTGTTGAATATTTCGGCACTGATGATATTGAACAAATCGCTCGTCGCATAATTTTGAAAGGTGAAATTCAACTTACCACTGAGCAGCGTCACCAGATGCAGGAGAATAAACGGAAACGAATAATTGATGTTATCATGCGTAATGCGATGGACCCCCAGACTAAAACACCGCATCCTCGTCAACGTATTG
>CAZRMY010000089.1:0-7680 GCA_964601295.1 uncultured Thermoplasmatales archaeon
TAATGCAGTAGAGGAGTGGTATGCTAAGAGGTATGAGCATGGGCCAAAGAAAAAAAGGGTTCATTGGGTTCTTTCCTTTCTTGATATGGTAATGTAATGAGGGATAAAATAGGTCTAGTATAGATCAAGTAAACAAAATTATATAACACAATACAAAAAAAAGAGGGGGGGGTAGTTGGTATGATATCTTGGTTTAGCTACAGCAGTCTCCAACTGGTGCTGGACTCCCCGGGGAAAATATGTAGTTGATGAGATACACTGCATCACTAGTGTTGATGACATCGTCGCCATTTACATCAGCTCTACAGATAGGTTGTGGTTCAGGCCACTCGGGGATAAATACGTAGTTGATAAGGTACACCGCGTCACTAACGTTTATGACACCATCGTCGTTAACATCCCCGCAGAGTATCTGTTCATTGCTAACGGTGATTGTTATTGCATGTATTGGCGAGTAGCGTTGGCCATTGTAGCTGCCTGCATAGATAGTATGTTGTCCATCCGGATGAGCGGTGGTATCCCACATGTACGTCCATGAGTCTTTGGTGGTCATTGTGGCTAGTTGCCAGGAGCCTTGGTCGATGCGAACATAGATCTCTGAATTTTCATCAACATTGGTTGCTTGTCCTTGTATGGTGATAATATCTGAAACAGTGTCATCAGATGCAGGGTTAGTAATCGTGCAACTGGGTTGAAGAGGTGTTTGATGTTTAAACACCCATTGATAGTAGGGTGACCCAGCAACATTACCCGTGGTAATTTCGTTGTTTCCGTCGCCATCGCAGTCACCTATTGCTAGTGGTGCCAACATCCCTGCGGTTGGAAGCACGTTTTCTTCACTATATGTGCTGCCATCCCATGACAGAATATGAACTAAATCAGTGCCAAAAGCTACTTCGATGACACCATCATCGTCGCTGTCACCGATTGCTACTGCTTCGATGACGTCGTCTTCACCTGGCCAGTTGGTAGTCCAGAGTTGTTGGTAAGTGTTGCCATCCCATTCATAGATGTATGCCGCTGATGCCTCGAGACCAACAGCTATTTCTGGTATGCCATTGTTGTTGATGTCTCCGCCGATGCAAGCGTACGTTTGTGAGGAAAACGTGTTAATGGTGGTAGGCGTAAATGTTTTGGTTTTACTTGACCAGTCAAGAACAATAAGATCGTAGCCGGGGACACAGATGATTTCATTTTGCGAATCATCATCGACATCTGCAACCCACGCCATTGGTGTGATAACATTGCCACCGGGGTAGTACCAGTAGGTTTCTTCAATGAAATCTTCGCCTACGGGATCCCACGCAAGAACCGTTATTTCAGGTTGTGTAGAGCTATAGGTGTCATCTGCTATGATAATTTCATTATCAGTGTCATCATCATAATCACCGATGTAACAGTCGTAGGTATTATCAGTGCCATGGCCCGTCCACGTAGTACCAATCTGCGTGTATGTAGTGCCTGTCCATTCGAATGCTGAGAAACGGTAGTCCCAAGCGACCGCAATTTCATTAAGGCCATCGTTGTCGAGATCACCAATTGCAAAGCCTCCCGGGTTATCACCTGATCCACCGGGTTCAGTGATAAGCGCTTGTTCATCATAGGTTTCAGTGATCGTGTTGTATTTCATAACATGCAGTTCACCATCTCGTCCGCCAATGAGAAACTCGTTGGTACCATCATTATCCGCATCGCCAATCGGCTGGGCACCCTGGTAACGGGCGTCACTTATACCTGTACCATAGTTATGGCTCCATTGAAGTTGATATTCATCCTGATAGTTATCGATAGTGACAGTTGCAGTTGCTGGTTCGGAGATGTCCTTTCCATCATATGCTACAGCGGTGATATCAATGAATCCATTAGAATGCGCGGTGGTGTCCCATTGATAATCCCAGTCTTTATTTGTGGTCGCCTGCTGCCATGTTTCATCTCCGATTTGTAGCCATATTGAATGGATGGTGCCATCAGGGTCATAGGCAGTACCTGTAATCGTACTGGCTGCTACAACAACATCACCGGTATTTGGCTGAGAGATACTACAGATAGGTAAAAGGTTATCTGAATCAACATGGAGGTATTCTGTAAGATCATTGTTGGTTTCTTCAAGTTCATCAATCAAATTATCAGGGTCTACAACCACTTGTATATCATGATATCCTGCGGTTGTCGTCCATTGAAGAGATGCAATGTCTTGACTCCCCGGTGATAGAGATGGAAGGGTATCAGTACCAATAATTGTTTCAGTGCCATCAAAGGTTACATCAATGAACTGTACGAGTATGTTTGATGCATCTATAGTTCCATAGTTGGTGATCGTTGTGTCAATTTGTATGGTGTCTCCAACCCATGGAGTGTCATCTGAGAAGGTTATATCGGTTGGTATAAAATCAGGCATAGGAGTTTCAATATCACCAAAGATGGTGATATCATCGATATACCATCCTTCGTAATCATGAACGGATCCATCGGTTCCTACTCTAAATCGTAGTTGTATCATGGAATCAACATATGGGGTGAGATCAAATTCTGCTTCAGTCCATCCACCGCTGTTATGCGCATAAATCGGTGTACCTTCAGGGAAAGCCTCATTTGAGCTGCCGTACACATCATCTGGGTAGCCACCGACAGGAGTAATTTGTTGCCAGGGACCCTGACTAACAGAGATTTCTACATCAGCCCCATCCCATGCTGAGGTGCTGCTTTCGAAATCATACAGATGTTGGAAGGTAAGTGTAGCAGCCTCTAAATTCATTAAATCTATAACTGGGCTAATGAGCGAGTTATCCATATCATCTACGTATTCTCCGGTGGTTTCTCCGCCACAATACCAGCTATGCCCTGGACTGATATAATTACGAGTCGAGATATGCCAGAGATCTGCAGCTGATGAATCACTACTATGCGTCCAGCCGTTTTCACCATCTTCCACATCATCGGCAAATACTGCGGGTGTCAACGTGAAATCAATGGTTGTATCCATGTTAATTGTATGAATTTCTTCTGATGGAAGATGATTATCAGCAGTGGCCCGGAATCGGTAGGTGTATGGGATTAATTGGATACTGTATTGCCCAGTAGGCACCGATGTTTCTTCAACGAGATCACCAGTATCTTCTCGGAAAACTTTCAGATGAGCAGATAGCAATTGGTTGGTGTTAGCATCTCGGATGTCACCTTCTATAGTATATGCATATGATGGTGTGAGTGCTATATCGTGGGTTATCGTCTGGGCGTCAAGAATGGTATCTTGTGTTTGGTATATTTCATATCCAAATGCTTCAACATAAATGGTGTAATCTCCAATGGGTATGCCGCTCATGGTGTAATAGCCGACCTGATTTGTTTCTGCGGAGAACGCGGGATCGTTTGTTGTAGGGTCAACACCAGTATTGTATAACTCTACGGTGACTCCTTCTAGGAGCTCCGAGGTTGAAGCATCGGTGACAACGCCTTCGATTGCACCGGTTGGACCCGTGGTACAGTCAAGCGTAGTGGTACCAGTGTTATAACCTTCAAGATCGCAGGTTACCGTAAGCACACCTGTGCTGGTTGGTTGTATCACAATAGTTGCAAGCCCGTTTGTAGTGTAGCCAGTTGCTCCAGCACCATATTCGACCACAATATCTAGAGTGAATTGTGAGGTGGCGCCTGAGTAACTGTACACGTCCATACGCCAGGTACCTGGTACTGGGTTATCTGCTTCAACAAATTCACCTTGTGATGTGGAAGTTGAGGAGTCAACTAATGAATCACTTGGGTCATAGAGTTTAAGATCGATATCTGCAGTGCCTTCCCAACTGAGATCACCTGAGATATACGTAGCATCATTGCCTACGTCAATGAGTACATCATGATGTTCATCATCAGCCAATGATCCTTGTTCCTGGGTTTCTGTAATACCGATGCCGCATCCGGCGATGGAGACAAATGCATTATCTAAAGAATCTCCTGTGTATGAGTCATTGACCCAAACATCAAGTGGCGTTTGTTGGTTAACTAGCACATATGGTATAGTTTCAACAGTCATATCTGCTTTATTAATGGTTATTGTAGTCTGTGTATCCGCAAACCCGGTTTTAGAAGCAGTAATCGTTGCAATACCATCAACTGTTGGGGTGACACTGAAAGTTGCAACTCCTTGGCTGTTGGTTTGTGTGGTTTCATTAAGTCCACCGCCGAGGAGGTTTACAGTTGCGCCTTCCATTAGACTTCCGGATTCAGTGCAGTTTATAGTAACCTGTAGGGTGTTTATTCTTCCAACGGTGAGTGTATCCGGGGTGTAGCTGATACCAAGATGGAGATTCAGTACGGGGATATTGGTTTCATATGCTTGGTATCCATTTTTAAGTAATGCAGTGTCAATTGTTCCAAGGCTGCTGGGGGTTACTTGTAATGTTGCTGTTCCGGTAGTTGTTGATGTGCTTTGATCAACTCCACAGCCCTGTGCGTGCATGTTAAAGGTAGAACTGGTTGATGATATTCCTTCGATAGTGCCTTGTATTGTAGGCGCTAGTACACCGGTCACACCAAGACTGGGTATTGAGGCACTTATACTGCCATCAAATGCTAGAGCCCCAGTTACCGAGATCGTAGTTTCATAGGTGTCGTAGTCTTCCTTAAACACGGTGAGCAGAAGGTCTTCACCATACGGAGGTGTTATAGTGAAGCTGGTGTCACCGTTGCCATCAGTTTGTTGATATTCATCAATCCCCCATCCTGTGAGGCTTACATTTGCAATCACCGGTAGAAGTGTTTGATCGTCTATAACATTGACATCAATGGTGGATTCGGTTTCCACAGGTATCGATGTAGGATCCATGGTGACAATAAAGCTTTGTGGTGGTTTATCTGGCTTATGCCCGTTGTAGTCCATGTTGATTTCTTCTGGTTCAGGGGAGGTCCATTCGGGTTGCATAAACTGAACATTTGGATCACCGTAGACCACGTACTGAAGAGTGTCGTCTTCATTTCCGCTTGGCGTGTGACCTGGCGTGTATACTTCTGCGACCCGTGCGGTAGCGTATGCTGCTGCTTCACCAATGGTATATCCTTCATGTGTGGTGAGATGGACAAAGAGGTTCCACCACCAACCTGAACCGACAAATGAAACACTGGTGTAACTGCCAAATGAAGCACTTCCCCCATGTTCGAGTAATACTTCATTCATTTTGCCATTTGCCATACCACAGGCGTTATACGCGGTCATTGCTCCTTTGACATTGAGGAGATCGTTATCAAGATCCGTCTGACTGTAGCTGCCACCGGCGCTACCATCATAGACACGTCCGTCAGTAGACGGCCAGTAGTCGTCTTGCCAGGATACTGCATCGCTGGGATCTTGTGCGACGCCGTTATCAGTATCCCGAACAGCTATCGAAGTTCCACCGCCATGGCAGCTGAAATAAAGGAATGCTGAACCTGTGTTGATATCGTTTACGAAGCCGTCATTTGAAACTAATGGTTGTGAAGGGTGACTTCCAGATCCCTGGTATGCTCCAGAGTGGAAATGTGTTTCATAATACTCGTTGAACGATGCAAATTGGCCAGGGTCACTATCAGGACCATCTCCAGGTCCGGGAGGTAGAATTGGTGAGAGCCCTGGTGGATTGTTTTGAATATCCTGCCATGGGAAGTTATTATTTTCTGTACACCAGCCACGGTATGGCCAGCCAAATACCTCATTGATGATATGATTTTCACCCCAGTTATCAGGGGTTAAATAGGAATCTGAGTCTACTTCATGCCAGACTTCATAGGCATTCATCGCAAGGGTGACATGCATAGGTCGAGGATTAGCAAATATAGTCGCCCGGTACATGGCATCCCGGTTGATGACGGCAATGTTCCCAATATAATCTAAGGGCATACGACCCGTTACTGCTCCGGGGTTGGTAACCTCGGAGGGATCCCCACTAATAGCTCGATCGAAATAAACATCGTACCCGTTTGCAGAGTCATAGTATGGTTGAGTGTTAAACGTGATAACGGTTTCCAGTTGGTTAGGATCATCTCCACCAATTGGTGTAAGCCAGTTGTAAAAGTCTTGCGCAAGGGCTTCTTCACCAGATTTGTACCCATCGGGGAGCGACTCTTTTGTTTCTAATTTATAATAAGGTGGTTCATTCAGACTAATAATATCAACAAAATCCTTGGTTTTTGTGGTAACAGAGGACGGAAGGTGCAGCACGTATCCGCCATAACGAGCTGCAGCATACGCTGCAGGGAGGCTTTGCCAATCTTGTAAGATAGCGCATAAGGTGGATTTTCCTGAAAGTGTACGCATGTGGTTTACAATATCTGCTTGGGTAGTGAAATCCTCGGTGACAGACACACCATTTCCTTGCAACTGAGAGGTTATAGTCGGACTTAAAAGATCATTTATTTCTACCAAAAGTGCCTGTGTTGCTTCAAGATCAGTTATAATATCAAGAGTCTCTTGAGTTATTGAACTGGGATCAGTGTATAATACTGGTGCATTATACACAGACGCAAGTGCTGCGGCGTTTGCCACACTTTCAATAAGGTCATCTGAGAATGAAGACATGTAGGGTGCGATGACGACATAATCACTGTATTTCCAATCGTGATCTGCGATTTGATTTGCTATAGAAATAGGTGTACCGGTGAGTTCACTGGTTTGATCAATGGGTACATTGTATTGTGTTCGGATGGTGGTCTTGGTTGATTCTGGGACTTCCCCGATGAAATTGATATGTTGCGCTCCGCCCCATTCTTGAAGGTATGTTTCCCAGTCATCTAATAGGTATTGTGTTGCAGAATCATCTAAGTGATCTGTGCTAAGTAGGGCTTGATACACATAATTGTTATGATGAAAGATCATCATCGGTATGCTAGACATGTAATGATAGAGTGTGTCTGGGTTGGTATCATCCGTATGTACAATCGTTAACCGTGGTAAAAAAGTTGGTTGATAATGAGTTGGTGGCCAAGAGGTTTTACTATTATCCGGTTGTACTTTATGTGACTGACACTCCTTGGTAGGCTGCTGCAGGATTACAGATGCTTGTTCTGGTTCCGTGGTTGTTCTAGGTGCAATACCTGAGATTGTCGGTAAAAAAACAGCTCCTAGCAATAGCAGGGCTACCGCTATTACATAATATGTATTTATATTGTGTTCCCTCAAATAAATACCCCCACAATGGTTATAGTATTTTTTTTGACGTAACATAGTATAAGAGTTATATTAAGTCTTTGTGTCACGTGTTAGTAGGATGCAGTATATAATAACGAGATGATGAAAAAGAGGAGAGGTGAGGAGTAGGTGAGCTATTCTGTTGTTGAAGAATGTTTAGTAGGGCGTGCCGTCAAATATTCCAAAGACATAATGGTTTTTGATGATGCCTCTGAAGTTATTTTCGAAGGTGAGCCGCTGGTTTTTGATGATACCTTTGCCTTCCCCGATAGTGCGGTAGTGTACATTAAGCGCGAAGAATGATATAGTTCGTGATGTTATTTTTGGGAACATGATCGTCCCCCGCAGGAAGGTTTTTTGAAGTGAGGTTTCTTGGGTATCTTGTTCGGTGATTTCTGCAGAGCGGTTGGTGATAGGTTTTTCTGCACTAGTTATGGGTAGTATACAGCTGCCTAAGAATAATATGAGTATAGCATATGCTCCTATATTTTTTAACATGATATTTTTTCCTCCCTTCTTTTTTT
>CAZRMY010000090.1:0-7640 GCA_964601295.1 uncultured Thermoplasmatales archaeon
ACAATGGTGAATCAACAACCTCAGTATCATTAACAGAGCTATATCCCACGACACTGGTAAATGATGCAAACACAATCATAACTGTGGCGGTTATGCTACCTCCAACGAGGACTTTCGTATTCATCGTTTCCCCCAACATTATTTTAAAGATGTTGTGGTATTTTAAGGTTTTGGCCATATAACTGAGGAGTTATGCGACCAAAACAATTAAAACCAAATCCCGAATTACCAGGGTACACATAGGGCACATAGCTCCGTGATGGCCACATAACTCCAAAATTGGGCGGGTAACAAAGTGGCTATGTGGCGGACTGCAGATCCGCATACGGGGGTTCAAATCCCTCCCCGCCCTTTCTGATTTATTGCAGAGATGATAACAATACCTAAAGTATGTTTTTTATTTATTTCGTAAAAAATATTAAATATTTCCTATAACTATTCCCTTAAGCGAATTTCGGGAGGTAAATGATTGAGGTTGACATACCTGACGGTGATAACCCTCGCCCTTTTAATAATATTAAATTTTAATATATTTAATATTGTATTTGTAAAAGCCGATAATCTATCAGGGATTATCATTAATGAGGTCATGTATGATCCATTAGATAACGACAATTACCACGAATGGGTCGAACTTTACAATCCAACAAATCGCAGTATCAATGTCTCAGGCTGGAGCATACAAGACAATGCACAAACAGACACCATTGAAGGAAACAGCAATCATGGAAACGGCACTACGCTCATTCCACCCTATAGTTATGCACTGATCACAGACAAAGGGACTAACCTTTATAACAATACGCCGGTACCTCACAACGCGATCAGGCTCTATATCGACGATAGAAGCATCGGCAACGGGCTGAGCAACACACGCGACCACCTTATCCTTACAAATTCCCAAGGCATAATTAGCGATACCTTAGAATGGGGGTATAATTATCCGGAAATACCTGGGCAACCCGCAGCAGGCATCCCCGAAGGACACTCACTGGCACGATACCCCAACACTGATACCAACTCCTCACAGAACGACTTCTACGAATGCAGTAAACCTACCCCGGGCTCACACAATCAAGTAAGCACCTTAAACCTTAAACAATATCCTCGCTATATCCCCAAAATTTATGATCACGAAGAATACAGCATACCCTTCTGCATCCAACTCACCCTTGCCAATCTCCATGAAAACACAAGCTATACCATAAAATCATACATTGTTGGAAAAACAAACAACATATACCCCGCTAGCCAAACATGGAATGGCACACACTGGCAATACTCCTTTTACTACACACATAATATTACCACTGACCCCCAGGGAAATCACACACTCTGGATACCACTCAGATTCAACAAAGCATACCAGGAATACCAAAACAACATACAAAACAACTCACACGCATATCTACACGTAAAGATACACAGAAAAAATACTACCCTACAGCTCTCCAAACGCCTTAAACTACTTGATCTAGATAACTCAACAAAAAACGGAACACCAGGAGGATGCATCATAGGACAAATTCCCACAACATACCAATCCACTCTCACCAACGGCACCGTTGCTCAGGCCATAAACAATACCGGTACCACGACAGGCATCTACCCATTAAACACCAATCACATCAACGAATATAACAACCCACCTCTTGGCTATTACAAAATACCCTCACCTTTAGACAGCGGCTATCAGCTACAGGTTTTCACCAAAAACAACACGATACTATTCACACAATCCAATATCACGGTAAAACAAGGCAGCTACAACCATCAATTTTTACTCCCAACTACAACGTTTTACCATCCTAAACACCAACCCTCAGAGATACCCCTTACCCTCAAAAACACTGGTGATTTCTCAGACACTCTCACACTCACCCATACAGATATATCCTCTTTTCACTGCACATTCACACCTGAAAATTTCACCTTTAACCCCGAGGAACTTTACACCTGCACACTCACTATACATCCAGAACACAAAGTAACTAAACCACTACATACAATAGATATTATTACAGCCTCAACCCATGATCCAAACATCAACCTTCATCAACAAATACAGCTCATACTGACCAATCCAGATTTACTTATCACTAACCTCACTATCCCAAAATATGCTGATAAACACCTTGTTTTTGGCGAAGGAGAACTTGTACCCATAAAAGCACATGTCAAAAACCAGGGAATAAACAATGCTTCCGATGTTACAATATCCTTCTACCTTGATCAAATCTCTCAAAAGCATCATATCGGCTCAAAAACCTACGAGTCAATAAGCAGTCATCACAAATACCCAAAAATCATATGGGACACAACAGGAGTTACACCCGGGATTCACACAATTTATGTTGTTGTAGACCCCAGCAACATAATAAAAGAACTCAACGACAAGAATAACACTCGTGCTATACAAATACACATCCAACAAACCACCCCTAACCATGCAGCAAAAAAAATCAAAATCATGGAATGCTACTATCATACCTACCCCAACATCCACAACGAATATCTCTCAATCAAAAATCCAACGACACAAACCATAGACATATCAGGATGGCACCTTACAAACACACCACATAAAAACAAAGACTCGCAGACAAAACTCATTTTTCCCAACAATACAGTATTACCAGCTAAAACAGCAGTAACACTTACGCAAAATGCCTGCGATTACTTCAACCAAACTGGCATGCAACCCGATTTTGAATATGCTACCAACTCGGATCAGAGTGTACCACAAATGATTAGTTCAACGCGCTTCACATTGAGCAACAACGGCGAGAGTATTGCATTAAAAGATCTGTATAATCATACAATAGATTGCCTCACATATGGTGAAACACCTACTGATAACACGACAGGGTGGCAGGGCACTCCAGCACCTGTTTGTGGCTGTGGAGCCATTCTTAAAAGAAAGCAAAACATGAACCATCAACCATGTGATACTAACACCTCAGAAGACTGGATACACCCACGTCGATATGGTATTGGACAGTCAGAGTTTATTCTGCCAACACTTTCTGCACAGGGAAAAATTACTATGTTTGTGTCACCAGACTGCAGTTTTACTGTAATTCAGCAGGCGATACAAAATGCCTCAGAATCTATTTATCTAAACATGTATGAATTCACTGATCCCTTCTTATATGAGGAGCTGTTAGATGCGCTACAACGAGATATTTGCGTAACTCTTTTCCTAGAAGGTTCTCCAATAGGTGGCATCGATGAACGTGAACAGGTAATATTACAAAAAATCACTAACGCTGGTGGACATGTCCGTCTTATCATGAACCTCCCTGAGGAACATATTTACGCAAGGTACACTTTTGATCATGGGAAATATCTCATAATTGATAATGAAACAGTTATCGTTGAAAGCTGCAACTGGGTGAAAACAGGGATACCACAGGACCCCTCATTTGGTAACCGTGAATGGGGCATACTCGTTACTAACGAAAGTGTCGCCGCAACATTCAAACAAGTGTTTCTAGATGATTATAATCCGAATAGATGCGATAGTATCAAATATAGTGATTTAGCGTATTCATTTCCCCAAGGGTATTACCTGGATAAAAGTGTGTATTCTGGACTGTATCAACCAACATTTACTGATGAAACAATCACTGGAACATTTAATGTTACTCCTGTGTTTTCACCGGATAATAGTCTGAGCGCAGTACTGAATCTATTAGATAGTGCGCAGCGAAGTATTTATATTCAGCAGTTGTACATTTATCCAGAGTGGGGGGATGTGATAAATCCTTTAGTTGAGAAACTTATCAATAAATCACAAACGGGTGTAGACATCAAAGTTATTTTGAATTATAACCCTGCATATGAGGCATCAAATAGTAATTGTAATATCACCAAAGAACTGCTCGAAAACGCGGGTGTACAGGTAAAATATCTGTTTACTAATTGGTCATATTTTACCAATGTTCATAACAAGGGAGTAATAGTGGATAATACATCTGTGTTGATATCCAGTATCAACTGGAACGAGAACTCTTTTATACGAAACCGGGAGGTAGGGGTTATCATTGAAAATGAGGAGGTGGCATCATTTTATGCAGAAGTTTTTTTATATGATTGGGCTCTTCAGCCTTTTGAGTCACGAGCAGAAGAGTCTGGTGTTTCGTTGGCAGAGTATAAAAACCAGGTGGTGATTGTCTCTATATACACGTTAACGTTCGGTCTTATTGCACGTGATTGGAGAAAACGTAAATGGATTTCGTAGTGTTTACACTTCATCCGCTTTCACTGGTCGCTATTGCGGTAATGGTCAGTGTTTTGGTTGTAGCATATTTGAAGAAGATAACTATGACCTACGCGTTGATAATCGGGAATTTTGTCGTGTTTTTTCTAACATTGATCGCGTTTAACGAAGTTATCAATGACCTAGGCTTTAGGCCAATATATTTGACTCTTGAGTATTCTCCGCAGCTATATACGTTGTTTACCTCAATGTTTTTACATGGTGGGCTTGCGCATATTATCGGGAACATGCTAGTGTTTTTCTTTATGGGTATTGCGTTTGAGCAGCGTATCGGCTGGAAAAAATTCCTGACAATTTATCTGTTAACAGGTGTGTTTGCGGCGTTGACCCATGCGTTGTTTAATTTGGGGTCGCGTACCCCACTTATCGGTGCGTCTGGAGCAGTGTTTGGTATTTTAGGAGCGTTTGCGTTGTCATACCCTCGAGATGAAGTAGTGCTACCGTTGCCCTTGTTTTTTATTATGATTTTCCGGCGGATGAAAGTGATGTATGCAGCGATTTTGTTTGCGGCATTTGAAACCATCATTGTGTGGTTTGATGTGCAAGATACAACTGCCCATCTGGCGCATCTTGGGGGCCTTATCAGTGGGGGTTTACTAGCAGTAATATTGATCCGCAGTGGTAACAGACCAGGTAGACGAGCGTCATCAGATACAATTTATTATGATTCATATGGGTCTGACCGGGCGCGGAATTATCATTTTGGAAATCTTACGCAGCTTGCACAGACACCCGAGCAGCAGGAGTTATTAGATCGTATTAAACAGGAGTCGATTCCGCAGATTCAGGATGCCTGGCTTGAGCGTTTCCTTGAGCATGCACGGTGTCCAAAGTGTGGTGAGTTAGTGCATTCATTTCATGGGAAAATATGGTGTGATAATTGCGGGTTTAAAACCAAATATTAACTCTTTTTTTTTGTTATATGGTTATATGGGGAATCCTACAAGGTTTTGATAGAATAAGAGACTACCCAGCAGATAGCCAAGGATAGCGCCACTGCAGAGAAGTGGGAGTCCTGCTTGAGGTTTTCCCTTGACCACATACAGCATAAGTATAGCAAAACCCACGAGTGTTCCTGCCATAGTGGAAAATGCTAAAGGTAAACTTTGATTAACTGTGTCTGTGTAGTATGCGGCTACTACAAGTATTCCTGGCATGACGATATCGCCAAGTCCCATGAAAAAGGCGTCGCGTTCCTCACCGGAGTCAAGTTGTTCTTTCAATCCTTTTTGTTTTTTTAGCAGCGAGTAGTGCCTGATTTTTGGGACTACCAGTAACACGGGTAGTTTAAGATCCATGACCGTGTCTGCAAGATCAACCATGTGTTTGGTTTTGTATACAGATATTGCATCATACACTGCAAGGACAATAAGTAGGATCATTATGAGATATATTTCAAGGGAAATCCCAAAAATAGCGATTGCTCCTGCGCCAATGATAACCCCTGAAATATCGATCACATACCATTCAGGGTATTTGAACAATAGCAGCGTGAGGCCTCCTGCAATAGCTATAGCAGTTACTAGGAGTAGATATCCAGTTAACCAGAGTGATAGAATATGCCAGAAGACAAAAAATGAGGTATAGCCTACCGCCCCTAGAATAATTAGTTGAATCAGTTGTTTTTTCCAGAATTTTGCTATTAGTAAAATAACTGCTGTCATCACCAGGATGATAACAAAAAAATATAGGAGATTCACTGGGTCGCCTTTGTCTTCAAACGCGGGTTCAAATAATGAGGCGATAAGTATTGCAAACCCTTGAATGATTACAAAGAATAATCCCATAATAAGTATGGGAAAAAGTTCAGAGGATTGTTTTGATGTATCAGTTCCCATCAAAGCAGTGTTAACTGTTTTTTCCTATATTAATGAGTGTGTTTTATTATATTGGTGAAAAAAATGAATACCAGATAAATATTGCATAAATGACAAGCATTATAGCGCCTTCAAAGCGGGAGATCCTGGCACCAGTTCCAAGTATCGGGAACATGACTACGGTGACTCCAAGTAATATAAGAATATGGTTTAGTGAAGTTGTTGCTTTTAGAGGGATAAAAAGTGCTGCAAACCCAAGTATGAGAAAAATATTAAACACGTTTGATCCCAAGACATTTCCGATAGCAATATCTGATTCGTTTTTGTACGCAGCCATAGCGGATACCACGAGCTCAGGAACTGATGTGCCCACTGCTACTAATGAAAGCGCGATGATAAATGTGGGTATGTGCAGTAGTGTTGCAATGATAACGGCTGAGTCAATTAACAGCCATGCTCCAAGAACAACGCCTGTAATACCAAGAACTATGAATAACAGATTTTTCTGTGTTTTTCCTTCGTCAATGATATGATTATTCTTCCGTTCTATGCGAGCGCAGCGGATAAAAAAGCAGATAAACGCGATAAATAACACTAGAAACAATACTCCTCCAATATACCGATATGAATCCAGTAACCCTAGATACGCTGAGAAAAGTAGAATAACCGTTGCGCCAAGCATCAGAACAAATTCTCTTCTAATGACGCCTTTGGTTATAGAAATAGGTCTGATAAGCGCGCTGATACCTAAAACAAGGAGGAGATTAGCAATACAGGATCCGATCACATTACCTAGAGAGATATCTGAGTTGTTTTGCACTGCTGCACCAACAGATATAGCAAACTCGGGTGCGGATGTTCCAAACCCAACAAGAACCACGGAGATAATCAAGGTTGATACACCCAGGTGAAACGCTGTTTTCACGGTGCCTTGAACCAGAATATCTGATCCTTTGTACAACAACAACACGCCTAGTAGAAAAGCGGGTGCAGCAAGGATTTCTAAGCCTGCAGGTATCATCGGTGCGTGTAATTACTGTAGCGGTATATATACTGCGTTGTTTACCTGCACATATACGTATAGTCGAAAGATTTGTTTTACGAGTAAGCCAGAATAAATGAATCGGGAACAGTTTTCCTGTTTTCTCTACTGATATCTTTTTTATGATCTTTAAAAAAACAGTCACTACATCAAAAGCAAACTAACAGCTACTTGTTTTTTTTCAGATATTTATTGACAATATCAATTGCGCAGAGATTTCCGCACATAGAACACACCCGCGGGTCTTCAGTAGGCGATCGTTTCTTCCGATACGTGCGTGCTTTCTGTGGGTCAATACACAGTGAAAACATGGTCTCCCAATCAAGATTCTCACGTGCCAGACTAAACTTTCGGTCAACGTCTCTATCAACACCGCGAGCGAGATCGGCGGCATGCGCAGCAATCCTGGTGGCGATAACTCCTTCCCGTACATCGTCTTCATCAGGGAGCGCAAGATGTTCTGCAGGGGTTAAATAACACAGAAAATCAACACCTGCAG
>CAZRMY010000091.1:0-5919 GCA_964601295.1 uncultured Thermoplasmatales archaeon
TAACCCGGCATCATTGTGGGCTCCAGTTAGGAATGATTACAAGAGGGTCATCTGATTAGTGATGAATAACTGGAGCGATGACCTAGAAGAGACCCGCCGATCTGGGTTCAAATCCCAGTGCTCCCACTACGAATGATCGAATAAAAAAACCTGTATGGATGTGAAAGAACCTATGATAAAAATTAATCTTACAACAATCCTTGCTGCGCTGTCGCTGTTAGCAGGTATACTATTCTATGTTGGCTGGGGAGTTACCTATGGTGTCTGGGCAGATATTGGGATTTATTCAGTGACGATTGTCCTGGTGTTAGGCGGAGTTTTAGGGTTGTTACTTACTGTTTTTGAAGAAAAAACGGAGACATAATTTTAGGCAATCTCCCAACTAACAAGAAATCACCAAAATCTTTATATATCAGAATAAGGTAATAGGGTGCTTGATGGATAACAAAGAAATTTCTAAGCAATTCCCAGGAGAATGGCTTCTCTTATTTGATGAACAAATTGTTGATCATAGTAGCAATATCGAAGATATCCTTAAATTAGCAGAGGAGAAATATCCTGCTGAAAAGTTTCCTCAAGAAAAAATAAAAATATCAAAAGTCTTATCTGGTGACATCAGATTACGATGAACAAATGACACTCAACGAACTTATCTTAAAATATTCAGATTACCCATTAGTGCCTATCGTGCTTTCATATAAAGATAAGGACACGCCATATATTGATGCATTGCTTGACTCTGGTGGTGACTTTATTGTTATTCCTCGAGCGATTGCGTTGTATCTTGATTTGCCCTTGTCTCACGCCGCTAAAGTTGATACCGCGGGTGGTGCTGCAAAACTTTTTACCACGAACGTTAAACTTACATTGAGTGATGGAGAGCAAACTAATGTGTATGAAGATCTTGAGATTCATGTGTCTACACGGAATGATATACCGGTTCTCCTTGGTCGTTGCCCCATTTTTGAAGATTTTGAAATAACGTTTCGTAAATGCAGAGATCAACTGGTGTTATCGCCAAATAAACCCAGCTGATGAGCTGTTTTTCTTGTATACTATACTTCTCAGGAGAAAAATAAGAGAAGTTTTAAATCATAAGATATCTATATCCGATAGTGGAGGTAGAGGTCTAAATGGCATATACATATAATGGATGGACCCTGTATACCAGGGATGTTAAATTAAAAGGCGGAAGAAATCAGACGATCTATTTCTTTAGTAAACGCACACCGAAAAGTGGCCAGCCCTGTGAGTTACCACCAGGGTATGCTGTTGGTGTGAACAAGCGAACTGGTCTTCCGTATCTGAAGAAAAAATAAGGAAAAAAGTAGGTTTACAATATTTGTAACCTTCTTATTTTCTTTCTTTTTTTGTTGTTATTCTGGTAGTGGGAACCAGGCAGTCATAACGGTGAAACCTGCTGCGGTAACATCAGTGTAGATACCGGTTCCTGTTTTGGTGCCAAACCAGTATCCAAGAAATCCAAACATTGTGCCTACGTAGTCTCCAGGTTCTGTGGTTTGTTGCAGTAAACCGATAGCGTTGATTCCTTCTGGTGAGTATCCTTTGTGGAAGCTGATGATGTTTAGTCCGATGAGGTTGATAAATGTGTTAAGCCCAAATACGCCGGTAGTGCCATTGGTTATTTGGAAGTTGATGGCGCACATAGCGTTTATAATTGTGTTGTTTAATGGTGTTACATGAGGTTGAATAGTCTGATGTCCCCAGCGTTTATGCGCATGTTGTAGTATTTGTGTTGCTGATGCGCTCTCTGGTATGAGATTGTATTTTTTAAGTAGGGCTATTTGCGCAACTAACTGTTCTGATGTTGAGGTAGTTGTCTGATGTAAGCTATCCAATTCTTGTTGAAACCGTGTATATGTTGTTTTGGTGATAGTTTTCTCAGTTTTAACTGGAATTCTACCGGTACAATCAATGACTTCAATGGTGATAGTTTCCTCAGATTGAAGCTGTATTGCTTTAAAACTGGTTAGCTGTGTTTTTTTGGTGGTTAATTGTGTGGTGTTTCCTAACGCAGGTGTAATAGTTATACCTGCGAGTATGAATAATGCTATGAATAGGATTCCTATCCGATATTTTCGTTTCATCATATAATTCCCCAAGGCTATATATTAAATGCGTTATTTAGATGTTTTGGCCATTATCATCCTTTGTACTGTTATAGTGCTATTTCTTTTATCGCCATTAAAAAATCATATTTATGTGATAAATGTTACAATATATATTTTATTGCCAACATTTAAATTAGTGGTGTTTATTACCAATTAATTGGCTTCTGCCTGCATCGAGGGAGGTTAACGTAATAATGTCAGTGTTTTCCGATAGAAAAACATTCGTATCACTGTTAGTTTTACTTTCCTTATGTTTGGTGTTATATATCCCTGGTGTTTTATCAGGCGAAACACACCTGATACACGTTACGTCTGCTAGCGCTGATATAATCTATGTTGATGATAATAATACTGATGGTCCGTGGGATGGATCAAACTTGTATCCATTTCAATCGATACAAACTGGTATTGATGCAGCAGATCCCGGTGACATTGTTTTTGTGTACGCGGGCGTTTACATAGAATCGGTGACTATTAATAAACCATTGACACTTAAGGGAGAAAACACCGATTCAACCATTATTACTGGATTCGAAGACAAGCGTATTCTTGTTATAAAGGCAGATGATGTAACTGTTCAAAATTTTACAATCAAGGATACAGGACAGTGGACTCAGGGTATAGAGATACTGTTAGCAAACAACGTGTCTATTTGTAACACCCATCTGAAAAACACAGGTGGTATCATGTTTTTGCAGTCCTCTTTTTCAACTATGTCCAATAATATTATTGAGGATAATAACTTGGGTGTAGCTCTTTTTCTTTCAGATAATTTACTCATAAAAGATAATGTGATCACAGACAACGCGTATGGGATCTATCTGTTTTTTGTGAGTGATTACAACACGATTAGTAACAATGAGATTCAAAGTAACATGGAGGGCGTGTATGTCTGCGGGTGCTCCAATAATACCATAACGCAAAATCAGCTAGCTGATAACACGTTAGGTGTTCGATGTATTGGGGAGTCATATTGTAACCTGGTGTATCTGAATAATTTTGTAAATAATACGGACCATGCCTATGATGTATCTAATAATTGGTGGTACAAGGAAACTCCTGACCGGGGTAACTATTGGGATGGCTATCAGGGGGTTGATTCTGATGGAGATGGTCTTGGCGATGATCCTTATCAGATTTCTGGTGGAACCAATCAGGATATCTATCCGTTAATGCATCCGTGGGCACCGATAAACTGTGGGGATGTCAACGATGATGGAATACTCAATGTTTCCGATGTAGTTTTCCTCATAAACTATGCCTACATTCCAGATGCACCCGCACCAGAACCTGAATGTTCAGGAGATGTTAACGGTGATGGGATACTCAATGTAAGTGACGCGGTGTACCTGATCAACTATGTGTTCATACCTGGTTCTCCTCCACCGATACCCGATTGCTGTCCGTAACTGTTAAAATGGATTTAAAAGCTGTAACTGTGCACATGACTATTTGTGATATATTCAAGTGGCAGAAGACTTCAATGTTGATAGAGTAACAGCAAAAAAAAAACGTGAGCAGACTAGATCTTTGTTGATATACCGTTATTCTCTCTTTAAATCCATGTTCGCCAGTGATGATACAAATTCTACTGAGGCATCAAAGATTTCTTGATCTTTTGCATACTCATCTGAATTGTTTCTATTAATCTGAATCCATTCCCGCATCTTTCTTCTACCCAATGGCTGAAAATGGCCAATTTCTTCTCTTTTAAGCAACTCTTGAGCTAATCTTTCAGGCACTTTAACCCCAACAGCATCCTCAAAAACACATGCAAAAAGTTTCCCTCCAACGTAGTAAGCAGGATACCCAAACATTTTCCCTGGTTTCACCGCTGGAATAGTAAGTAATATTGAATCAAGAACCTGCTTGTGTTTTTCATTATATTTAGCGTTGCCCACTCTGCTCACCGTACCCTTCAATATTTACGATGTATTTATAATCCTTTCAATACCACCTCGTATGATTAAAAAATACTATGGGCCCGCCGAACCGTGAACATATTGACAGGAGAACGATCAGTAAAATACTGGGGGATTAGTGGGTTTAACTTTGATTTAAGTTATTGCCATCGAATTATGCAGACTCAGGTAATATATTTATACAGAATTAGTATGTTTGATAGAAAACTATATCTATTAACATGGTATATATATTATATAAAGGTGATGTTAATATGGTTCAGGCCATAATAAACATTAAAGAAAATACCAATAGGGTTTTAAATATTCTAAAGGCAAAGTACGGGCTCAAGGACAAAAGTCAAGCAATTGATATCATGGCGAAAGAATACGAACAAGAAATTCTAGAACCTGAACTTAGACCTGAATATATTAAAAAGGCTAAGAAAATAATGAAGGAAAAACCGGTTAAAGTTGGAACTCCTAAAGACCTAAGGAAGATGATGGATCTGAAGTAAAATGTATACCCTTGATATCAGACCTTCTCTTAAGAAAAAATTAGTTAAATTGGGGGTGAAGGCTCCCGAGCAAGCTGAAAGGATTGCAAAGAAGTCTGAAGAAATTGTTAGAAATCCTCACAGATATAAAAACCTTAAATCTCCTTTAAACAACTGGAAGAGAGTCCATATCGATAGGCATTTCGTATTGACGTTTTCAATTGATGATGATACAAAGATTGTAATTTTAGAAGATTATAACCATCATAACAAAATCTACAAAATGAAAAAATAATCTATGGCTAGGAGTATAGTTATGCTTTTTCTCCTAAAGAATTCATGGGCCCGCCGAGATTTGAACTCGAGTTACTACCACCCCAAGGTAGAAGGATGCCAAGCTACCCTACGGGCCCCCTTGGTCAGATCAAGTATCCTATACATATGATACCTATTCAAAAACTTATTCCCCCCTGTAGAATAGGAAAGCTTTATTATCTACTACGAAATCAACAACATACCTATGGACCTGATACTTATTATGGGGCTTGCTGCAGGGATAATCACCTCGATAAGTTTCATCCCTCAACTAATTAAAGGATATCAAACCAAAAAACTCGATGATGTCTCATATGGCATGTACTTTGTCCTCACCGCAGGCATGAGCCTTTGGTTTGCCTATGGCGTTCTTCTTGAAGAACTACCCATAATTGCTGCCAATGGCTTTGGCGTAGGCTGCTGCATATATGTCATCATCATGAAAATGATATACGCCCGACGAACACACAATCTATAAAAACCTGTTTTTAATCATGGTGCTGGAGGCTTTAGATATGGTACAACATGAAGATAGATCAAAACTAACCAAAAAAACACTTGATTTAGAACGAGCACGCCAGTCACTTATCGAAGAGATTGAAGCAATCAACTGGTATCAAGAACGCGTTGATGCAACTGAAGATGAAGAACTACAGAAACTGTTAATACACAACCGTGATGAAGAAAAAGAGCATGCGGCTATGCTAATCGAATGGATACGACGACAGGATTCGGAGTTTGACGAGGAACTTGAAACATATCTCTTTAAAAAAGAATCTATAACCGCAATTGAAGAAGACTAATCCCGTCTTTTTATCTTTTTATGCGCTATTCTATCGGGTATACAAAAAATTCGTAGAGTATAAAAAACACTGAAACCTTTGCATATAGGCAACACGACTATGAGACCTATCTTATCATTTCTTTTCAACTGGCGACCCTTTCCGGTGTATGAACTTGTAAGCTATGTTCTCATGTATGCAAGTGTACCGATGCTTGCGTACGGCACTCAGGCATATTCTTTTACTACACTCTCCATGATTATGCTTACTGTGCTTACATTATATGCTGGTT
>CAZRMY010000091.1:5929-7580 GCA_964601295.1 uncultured Thermoplasmatales archaeon
CCGCGTTAATCTGGAATGATATAACAGACGTTGATATCGATCAAGTCGCTCATCCGGAACGCCCGGTTCCCAAGGGTCATATTAGTACTAAGAAATTTTTTGCTGTTGCCCTTGCGTTTTCTGCGTTAACCTTTATTTTTGCTGTGCTGCTCGACGTATGGTGTCTGCTACTTGTAGGAATCGCTGCATTATTTGTAACCTTCCATGATAAATACCTAAAAAAGAAAATCAAATTCCCGGCATATTCGGAGATATTCACGCCAATTCAATGGATTGTAGTTCCTGTTTTTGGCTATCTTGCTTTCTGGCAGATGTATCCTGCTGGTGGCTCACTAGTAGTTGACCTCCCTGTGCTTGGTCCCTTATACATATATACCAGCCAGCTATCCAGTCTGATACTTTTGTTTTTTTTCACCTATTTTGCGGTAAATGCCCATGATCTTCCTGAAGGCATTCATGATATCGATGGGGATACAAAAATGGGGGTGAAAACGTATGCGTCATCGTTTGGTGAGCGCACCGCAGGTAAAATCTCGTTTATGATGTTTTTCATATCAGGTATTCTTGCGTTTGCTCTTGTGTATCTGCAAACATTAACCCTCCTTTTCGTGGTTCCTTTTTTCTTTTTGTGGGTGTACATGCTAAGAATTGCGTACAAAATGATAACCATTAAACATTTTCAGCTTAGAGAATACAGTGTGTATGTCGGGAGAAGAGGATATGACTATTTTCTCTGGTCGTATAACCTTATTTTTTTGGATATCTTCATTAGAGTGTTGTTACATCAGTTTAACGTAACAATGTAACCATCAATGCCATTTGTGCCCACATACGGTTTTCTGCCTCATCTATAATAACCGATTGAGGACCATGGGCAACCTCGCGGACAACTTCTTGGCCATAATAAATCGGCATACAATGCATAAAAATCGCTTTTGGATCTGCTTTGCTCATGATTTTCTGTGTGATGGTATACGGTTTAAAATCGTCTAGGCGTTGTGTTCGTTCTGTTTCATCCCATAGTGACACCCAGGTGTCAGTTGCTACGATATCTGTGTTAGCAACGGCAGTTATATCATCAGTAACCACTACATCGCATTGTTTTTGCTGTGCAATTTCACGGGCTTTGTTGACATAAAAATCTGTAGGCTGATAATGCTTTGGTGAAATAATCGTTATGTCCATACCCAGTAAGGGGCAGCCGAGTAGATAGGAATGTGTTAAATTATCATTACCATCACCGATAAAAGTAAATTTCAGCCCCTTGAGTGTTCCTTTACGTTCTTGTATGGTCATCAGATCTGCGAGTATTTGACAAGGGTGCTCATTACGATCTAAGCCGTTGATAACTGGTATGGTAGCCTTCTTAGCAAGTTCATAGAGATCTTCAAACTTTATCGCCCGGTACATGATAAGATCTAAATAACGGGAGAGGACTAATGCGGTGTCCTCGATTGTTTCTCCACGTCCTATTTGTAAATCTTTTTTTGATAAGAAAATTGCATGACCCCCGAGAAGCTGCATTCCAACCTCAAAAGAAACACGGGTTCGGGTTGAAGCTCGTTCGAATATTAAACCAAGTGTTTTATCATTTAGATATGGTTTTATTTTACCATTTTTGTAATCTTGTTTTAGTTTAATCCCGCGATTG
>CAZRMY010000092.1:0-7539 GCA_964601295.1 uncultured Thermoplasmatales archaeon
GTTGATGAAACACATGGTTTACAGGCAACTGATGTACAAAATGCAATCGACGAAATCTCAAAAAGCTGCACTACTTTTTTAATTGCACACAGACTCAGCACCGTAAAAAATGCAGACATTATCCACGTGCTTGACAATGGTAAAATCGTAGAAAGCGGCAGTCATACAGAACTAATGAATACAAAAGGAAAATACTGGCAGCTTTACAAAACACAGGAATCATAACTTCATCATATATCATTTCCTCTGAAAACACTCCAGAAATGATATATTCTTACCTTATTGTTGAGAAAGGTCTAACATACCCTTGCACCATGGCACCAGGACCCACCAATACATCATTTCCGATAGAAGTACCAACATTTACCATACAGTTAACCCCCGTTTGTACATTATCACCCATGAGTACCCCTAATTTTTTCTTTTGAGTATTAATTCTCCTTCCATTAACAATCGCACTAATAGCTTTCTTATCTAATCGAAGGTTAGCAATTTTTGTCCCTGACCCAAGATTACAGTTTTCACCAATTATAGAATCTCCAATATAATTATGATGCGGAACCTTACTACTATGCATAATTATTGAATTTTTAATTTCACATGCATTACCAATATGGCAGCTGTTACCAATACTTGTATACGGTCTAATATAACAATTCGGCCCAATCTTACAATTATCACCAATCACGACAGGGCCTTCTATATAACTACCACTTAAAATTCGAGTCTTTTTGCCGATGCGAACATTTCCGTTCATAATCGTGTTTTTCTCCGCATTACCTTCAATTTTACGGGTCTGTTTCATTAGAATTTCAGTATTCGCATCTAAAAGATCCCAGGGATACACCACATCTCGCCATACCTGTAACATTATACCTCGAAAAGCCTGGTTTTTTGCCAATATATTAATCGCATCGGTTAGCTCGTATTCACCTCGTGGTGATTTCTCTATTTTTTTAACATAGTCAAAAATTTTTTTATCAAAATGATACATGCCGCCATTAATGATATTTGTAAAGGGATCACCCATTTTCTCATATACTTTAACAACGTCACCGTCTTTTACATCAACAATACCATACTCTTTAGGTGTATTCACTCTATAAAGCCCCATACAGTTTTTCTTTTCGCCTATATTAGCAATATCTTCAGATCCAAATATTGTATCTCCACAGAGAACAAGGAACTCGTTTACAAATTTTTCAACACTTCTGATAGCATGTCCTGTCCCTTTAGGTTTACCCTGGCGGATATAGTCAATTTTTACATTCCACTTCTCACCATGACCAAAATAATTACGGATCATCTCACTTTTATATGAAATCACAAAAATAAACTCTTTGAAACCCGCATCAATCGCATTACAAAGATTCCACTCAAGCAGTGGTTTGTTCCCTATCGGAAGCATTACCTTCGGTCGGGTATATGTTAAGGGATGCATACGTTTCCCCTCACCAGCTGCCAACACTACACATTTCATATTGCATGACACCTTCTATTCTACAGTCACCGATTTTGCTAGGTTTCGTGGTTTATCAATGGAGCACTTTCGTAAATCTGCAACGTGATATGCCAAAAGTTGCAGGATCACCGTTATAGAAATACAGGCAAGCCTATGTGATCTATCTGGATATCGAAGAATATAATCAGCATGTTTTTCAATTTCTCTATCATGTTCCTCTGCGATCGCGATAACAGTAGGGCCTCGTGCTTTCACCTCACCTATGTTAGCAATTAATTTACTGTATGTGGAACCCGGAGTCACTAATGCAATCACTGGGGTATGTTTAGTTAATAGTGCAAATGGTCCATGTTTAAGCTCACCAGCAGCAAATCCTTCAGCATGAATGTATGATATCTCTTTCAGTTTCAATGCTCCTTCAAGGGATAACGGATAATTTATTCCACGACCAACAAAAAAAACGGAATGAACGTTCTTCAACAGATGCGCTATCTCTCGAATAGAATCACTGTTCTCTAATACCTGCTGTATTTTTCGGGGAAGTTCTTTCAGCTCTACAATCGAATCATACAACTCATCACTCCCAATGTTATTTTGCGCAAAAGCAATTTTTAATGACAATAAAAATAACATAAGGATTTGTGCAGTAAACGTTTTTGTCGCAGCAACACCTATCTCTGGCCCCGACTGTGTTAAAATATACGCATCTGATAAACGAGTGGCAGTACTCCCAATCACATTCGTAATCACCAGCGTTCTACAACCAGATTTACCTGCCTCTTTTAACGCGGCAAGAGTATCTGCTGTTTCACCCGATTGTGTAATCGCAATAACAAGTGATTCCTCATTTTTAGTCCCATAATATCGATATTCAGATGATAACTCCACTGACACAGGTAAATTGGTAACTTGTTCTATAAGATATTTTCCAACAAGCCCTGCATAAAATGAGGTGCCACATGCAACTATGTGAATAGATTTAATATCTTCGTTAAGTAAACTTTCTACGGGGTCATCAAATTTGATCATCCGTTCTATTTCAGATACTCTACCCATAAAAACCTGATGTATTGTGTCTGGTTGATCAAATATCTCTTTCAACATAAAATGTGGGAAACCCGATTTCTCCGCGTCTTTGATATCCCATGTTATAAGTTTTTTTTCTTTAAGCACTTCTTTTTTATGTTTATCATAAATCGTGACAGTGTCTTGAGTTATCACACATAATTCTTCATCATCTAGAAAAACCACTTGATTAGTATATTTTAACAAAGCCGTAACATCAGAGGCAAGAAAGTTTTCGTTATCACCCAGCCCGATGACTAATGGGCTTTCTTTGCGAGCACCAACAATTTTATGTGGTTCATCCTCAGATATCACCACTAGCGCATACGACCCCTGAATTTTTTCAAGAGCTGCAAACACCGCTTCTTCTAGATTATCCTTATAATATTGTTGAATTAGATGTGCTATAACCTCCGTATCAGTTTGAGAGCGAAATTTCACTCCGTTCTCTTTCAACTCCTCTGTTAATTGATTAAAATTTTCTATGATACCATTGTGGATAACCGCGATTTTTTTATTTCCACTTAAATGCGGATGGGCATTTTCCTTTGACACATTTCCATGGGTAGCCCAACGAGTATGCCCCAGTCCTACATTTCCTTTTAAAGAGGGTATAGTTTTTTCTAATTTGGATATTTCACCCACTTCTTTAAATATCTGTAATTTTTTTTTGCCGATAACTGCCACTCCTGCCGAGTCATAACCACGATATTCTAATTTTTTTAACCCTTCAACTAAAATAGCATCTGCATCTCTGAAACCGGTGTATCCTATTATACCGCACACGTTACATCACATTACTTTCACTAGGAATCTTTTTATATATATGTTTAAGAGGCTCAATGACACATTTTCTACCTATAATACTGCCGGGTTTGATTACAACGTTACTGCCTATAGTGCAATCCTCTCCGATCATCGCTCCGATATTATTCATTTTTTTTAACCCGGTTTCTATCTCAATTGTAGCATTACCAGAGTCCGCAGAAAAATTATTATGTAGTATAGTACCGCGTCCAATTATGGAATTAGACATATACGAATTAGAGCCAATTCTAACATCATCCATGATAACGCTGTTGCGGATTTGGCTGTATGGTTGTATCACGGCGTTATTGCCAATAGTAGTCGCGGGAAAAATACATGTGTTTGGACCGATTTCGCATCCTTCACCAATTGAAACAGGGCCAACAATGTAACAACCTGAGTAAATAGTGGTGTTTTTTCCCACGGATACCTGACCTTTTAAAATTACATTTTTTTCTAAGTTGCCACCAAGGGATGAAGTAATAAAATGAGTCATATATTCGTTAACTTTAATGAAATCCCAGGGGTATACGAACTCCATCCATAAATCAGCATTTACCGCATGAATTTCCTTATCTTGATTTATCAGAGATTTAATTAATGCCGTCATTGAGTAAATACCTTGTGAAGCTAAATTTTCTAAGGTGGTATATATCGATCGAGGTAGTTTATAGATCCCTGTTGAAATAAATTTACTTTTTTCAGGAGCTTTTTCATAGATATCGCGTAGTAATTTTTTTTCAAGTTTGACAACACCATATTCAGTCTCTTCGGGCTGCTGTTTTATTAATGAACAATATTTTGACTTATGATTGATAATCTGGGATATACTTGACCTATCAATGATGTTATCCCCAGAAATCACGATGAAATCACTCTTAACCAGTTTTTTTGTCTGCAGTAACGCATGTCCCGTTCCAAGTTGTTTGTCTTGTTCGACATAATTAATATTAACATCGTCGTAATCTTTGAAATATTCCATGATACCTTCTTTTTTGTACCCTACCACAAGAATGATATCGTTAATTCCACTTTGTTGCACAGCGTCAACTATGTACTTAAGGATCGGTTTGTTTGCCACTGGTAACATTACCTTTGGCATAGTCTCAGTAAATGGTCGAAGCCTCTTTCCTTCACCTGCAGCAAGAATTACCGCTTTCATCGGATCTCCCCATGGGATAGCTTGATACCTCTATTTTACATTTACCCATTTTGCTGACCTGGTGTTAGTGTTGTCCTTAAAAAAATGATACATCGTTTTAGAAACAAACGTTTTAGATAGATTTGGCTTGGTTATTCAAATAAGATTCCCTGATTTTTTAGAAAGATACACTTGTTTCTCTGTAAGTCAACATGTATGTATACTTGGTTTTATGAGGTTCAACTGTTAGTTCTTGGGGGTATATCCATAACATCGTTAGATAGCAGGATAATAGTATACTATAAAATTAGGAGACAAATTAGTATACTCCCCTCTAAATAGTGTTTTGTGAGAGTGTGATTAGCAGTGATTTTATGATATGATTTCTATTACTTGGTTGTTGACGATGAGAAATTCGATGAGTTCTGCTGATTTTTTAAGTTTTTTGAGGGTGTCGTAGTCAAGAAGGTGGTCGTAGTGTGATATGACACGGCTGCCGCTGGGTGCCCAGCTGGCTATTTCGATGGTTTTTACGTCAAAGTCTTTGACGCAACCAAGTATGGTGAATGACTGTGTTTCTAGTTGGAAGTCGCATTTGCTGCATTCGAGTATGGTGCGATAGGGTGTGTAGGCGTTTTCTGCGTCGTAGAGGGGTTCTATTTGTATGATGGTGACGGCGCTGCCGCATTTGGGACAAGTGGGGTTTTTTGTTTTCTTTTTATCCCATATGTCGGCGACTACTCCCAAATGTTTATGGGTCATCTGTCCTGCTCCATTTTTTTGTCCATTACTATTACTTGCTTCTCCCATATATAATTTTCTGAGGTTTTATTGTGTTTTTTCCGTAATTTAATATATGGGTGGTGAATTTTGAGTTGTTTGTAGTGTGGTTTATATGAACAATGTGAGGGTTATTTCGTTGCTTTCTGATTTTGGGTTGAAGGATGGGTATGTGGCCCAGATGAAAGGAGTTATTGCGGGGTTGTGTGATGCGCGCATAATTGATATTACGCATATGGTGAGTCCGCATACAATTCTGGAAGGTGCGTTTATTTTACGCTCGGCAGTATCGTATTTTCCTCGCGGGAGTGTGCATGTAGCAGTGGTTGACCCGGGTGTTGGTACGGATCGATGTGGTATTGTAGTTACGGCGCGTGATCATGTGTTTGTAGGCCCGGATAATGGATTGTTGATTCCTGCTGCGAGGTTATTAGGTGAGTTTACGGTGTACAAAATTACTAATAAGAACGTTATGTTACGGTCAGTGTCCCATACGTTTGATGGCAGAGATGTGTTTGCGCCGGTTGCGGCACATATTGTCCTGGGGATGCCATTTGAGCGTATTGGCGAACAGACGAATAGTTATGTTGAGCTGGATTCTGGTCAGGCGGTTTTCTCTGGGAAAAGTGTTTCTGGGAGGGTGCTTTATATTGATCATTTTGGAAATATTATAACTAATATTGATGGTGCAGAGTTGTTAGAGCATGTGGGGTTTGGTTCGCAGGTGATGGTTTTTGTGGGTGATAAGCGGGTTGAGTTGCCGTTTGTGCGTTCGTACGGGTTGGTTGATACGCAGATGGTGTTGGGTACGATTGGAGGGAGTACTTTGTTTGAGATTGGGGCTAATCAGGGTGATGCTGCGAAAAAGTTTAAGGTTAAGCCGGGTGCGAGTGTTAAAGTGTTGTTTTCTTAGAGTTTCTGTGATGTTTTATTGGTTGTTGTATACTGGTGGTCTCCTAGATACAGTGTTGGTTGTATCTGGCTGATGTTGAGGATTGATTTAGTGAATGCTTTGCTGGTGGTTTGTATGGCTTGTATGTTTCCTATGAAGAGAGTGTGATCACCAAGTGGTATGGTTTTGGTGAGTGTGCATTCAAGGGTGGCGTATGCTTCTTTGATGGAGGGCGTGGTTATTTTTTTTGAGGGGATTAGGGTGAGATTGGTTTCGTGTGCTTTGTTGGTTGTTCTGCCAGAGTGTGTGCCGCAGAAGTTGACGTGTTTTTTGTGGGTGTACGGCATGAAGTTGAGGGCGAATTCTTGGGAGTTTTGTATGAGGTTGTGTGAGTAGCGTGTGGGTGCTATGGAGATGCCGTAGAGGGGTGGTTTTTTTGAGATGGGTGTGTGCCAGGCGATGGTGATGATGTTGGTGTGGTTGTCTGTGGTGTTGCAGGTGACAAGCGCGGTGGGGAAGGGGAAGGCGTAGTGGTAGTAGTGTGATATGTCTCCGGGTTGTTTCATTTTTTTTCCTCCTGTTGTTTGAGGAGTGTGTCGAGGAGGCCGTGGGCGTAGTTGATGCAGCCGAAGGCGGTGAAGTAGTCGTGTTTGTTGAGGTAGTATTGTGCGTCGTGGTGGTATTGGCTGGCGAGTTGTATGATGTGGTGGTTTTGTTGGTGTGTCTGTGGGGTTATTTTGGTTTGGTTTTTGATGAACATGGTAAGGTCTTTTTGTATGCGGGTTGCTTGGTTCATGAGGTGTTCACCGTAAAAAGAAAAGGTGAGGGGGTGTTTTAAGGTTTTTTTTCTTTGCAGATTTAATAGTTTTTTTTATGAGAAAAAGAGGGTGTATAGGGTAGGATGGAGGGTGTGTAGGAGGCGTAGTAGTTGCTGGAGAAGTGTGGGTGTTGCATGGGTTTCTTGTGAGGAGAGGAATCGTATTTTTACGGTGATAGTTCGGGACCATTCGCTTTCGGTGCCGTAGGGGTCTTTGGCTTTTGCTTTGACTTCGTAGTTTCCTCGTTTGTTCCAGCTGTGTGATATTGTTGTTTGTTCTCCTTCGGGGTAGGGGCCGATCCATCCGCTGTTGGTGCCGTCTCCCCAGTCGATCCAGTAGTATACTTGGTCTTCTTCGTAGTTGTCTGAGAGTACCGCGTAGGTGAGTTCTTGGTTTCGTCTGCCGCGTTCTTCTCCGTCGAGGGTGGGTCTGCTGGGTGGGTTGTTTTCTGTTGCGATTACTTTGGCGGTGTCCTGTAATATGATTCCGACTGCAAACCCATCGGTGTAATGTTGTATGTCGTATGCTTGTGCAGTGTTGAGTCCGTCGTTGGGGCAGAGGGTTGGGCTTTCTA
>CAZRMY010000093.1:0-7505 GCA_964601295.1 uncultured Thermoplasmatales archaeon
ATGAGAAAAAAAAGGTGAAAACCAGCAAGAAAAAAAATGCTGGCTGCGAGTTTTATCGATCATTTTTACATGACAAAGATAAAATCGATGATCTCATCGAATGGACGAAAAAAGAGTTACCCACCGCGGAAGAATTTATCGAACGATGCGACATCCGCGGTGTATGTCCGTACGAGGTCAACAAACTCCTCATCAAAGAAGCACGTGTGGTGGTGGTACCCTACGTGTATGTGTTTGACCCAAATATCAGAGTTATGCTTTTAGACTGGATGGGGTTGCCTGAAGAAGACCTGATTTTAGTTATCGATGAAGCACATAACGTACCGGATTACCTACGTGATTTATTTTCCGCTCAATTAAGCATGTTTATGCTCCGTAATTGTAGCAGTGAAGCAGAAAAATATGGTGATCCCTCACTTGGTTCTATTCAAGTTTCAGTGACCAAGTTCTGCCAACTTTTAGCAGATATCATTAGCGGACTCCGGGACACCTATGTACATGGACGGTTGGAAAATGGTGTACGCAAGATGCTGCACAATGATGATGCATTTATTCCCTCACATGAGCTTGAGACAGAGTTAATGTCACGATTGCATATCACAACCCATGGCCTACTGGATATCATCAGTGATCTGATTGCCTATGGTGAACAAATCCAGGAGTATCGACAAAAGGAAGGAAAACTACCCCGGTCCTTTATACATAAACTCGGTAATTTTTTATCATTTTGGATGCACATTGACATGGATCAATATGTGAAACTTGTGGTTGATAACGTCCATGGTGAAAACCCGCGCATAGAAGCATATTGTCTTGATCCATCAGTGGGCGCCGAAATCATTCACAGGTTTCATGCCTCCTTGCATATGTCGGGTACCTTGGAACCTCTTGAAGAGTATCGTGATTCCTTGGGTTTAGGTGAGCAAACAGAGCTTGTGGCCTTTCCTTCACCATTTCCCGCGGAAAATCGCCAAATTTTATTCACACGGGATGTCACCACCCGGTATGATGACATCAAACATGATAAAACAATTCTACCTCGCATCCAGGAGTATATTACAGATATCTGTAATCGTTTTTCACGTAATACCATGATTTTTTTCCCGAGTTTTGATATGCTGGGATCTTTCCTGCGGAATGATATCCGCGGCGGTATAAAACGATGTACGTATGTGGAACAACAAGGGATGTCTCAGGTAGATTTGATGGATCTTGTCTCAGATTTTAAAGAGGTAAACGAGGAGAAACAAAATGGCGCTACATTATTTTCTGTAATGGGTGGGCGCATTAGTGAAGGCATGGATTTTCCTGCTGAAGAACTGGAAATCGCGGTAATTGTGGGCATACCCTATCCGAAACCAACGGCACGGCAACGTGGATTGCAACGATACTATGATCTTAAATTTGGTAAAGGATGGGATTATATCGTGATGGCGCCGACGGCGCGTAAGCTTATGCAATCTATTGGACGGTTGATTCGGGATGAACATGACCGCGGTGTGGCAGTCATCCTTGATCGGCGTGCACCTCGTTTTAAAACATATCTGAAAAATTTAAAGGAATCCCATAACGTAATAGATGACATACAATTTTTTATGAAACAACAATAATGTTCCATTTAGAACAAAGTACGCTGTTTTTGGTATCTCAACTGTTTTATTAAATGGGCATGAGCTGTGGAATACCTTGCGTTATTGTATACTCGTGATCACAGGATGAACAGGTGAGTGTGCCTTCGAGGATATCTTCATTATTTTTTTTAATAACAGTTAATTCTAGCGGATGTTTGCATATGGGGCAACAGATGATATCCATCATTGATTCCTTCAATGTATCCCTCCAGGGAGATGCACCGTTAGATTTGTATCTGGTGTGGTATACGTTTGTTATATCTCACCGGTATACACTGCACGTTTTTTCCTGAGATCTGAGTCCCAGACAAACGCCCACTCTTCATCGGATTGACTGCGGATGTCTTCGAGATTTTGAATATAGTTTTTCACTTGTGCATCCATATTATCTGCGTGATGTAGCACACATGCTTCAATCAACTTTGGAATACGTGGTGATCCATATTCATAACGGCCATGGTGACTTAATATGAGGTGACTGAGGTAGTCTTCTAGGTTTTCATCAAATGTTTCACCGTGAGTACGTAACGCAGCAATTTGTTCACGTATCCATCGATCTCCGATGACGATATGTCCAATAAAGTTGCCTTTGCTTGTGCGGTCGATAGCCGCAGTGGTATGGTATTCACGAAGTTTTCCCACATCATGCAGTATCGCACCGGTAATCACTAGATCATGATCGATATCTGGGTACATATCGCAGATGTTTTTGCATAAACGTATTACCCCAACGGTGTGCTCAAGGTTGCCGCCTACATAGTTATGATGATGGGTCATCGCAGAAGGGGAATGAGTGAATTCTTCTACGAATTTTTCGTCGTTAAAAAATTGTTCAAGGAGTTTCTGCAACTGCAGGTTTTTTATGTCTGCTATCTCTTTTTTTATTACTTTAAGATATTCCTGTATTTGTGTTTCTTCCAGTGAAGGAGTGTATTCGCTGAGAATGTATTCTTCCGGACTACAGCGGCGTAATCCGCCAGAGGTTTCATTGATGGATATTTGAAGTTGATCCTCCCAGATTTCAACATTGCCCAGGCGAATTTGTATGACATCTCCTACTTTAAAGCTGTCAAAAAGCCGGCGTACACGATCTTTGTTGTCTCCACCCCAGTATTTGACACCGATTTCACCGGTTTTGTCGCTGACGACAAGGGTAAACCAGGTGCCTCGTTTGTAGGGGCGTGGAGGGGATTTGAGTTTGACTGCGAAAAAATCATTTATCACGTCGCCTTCACGAAGGTTTTCGATGTATTGTTCTTTTTTCCGTTTTTTTGCATCGGTTTTAATCATGGTTTGTTCATCTTTTTTATTACTATAGCTATATATATCAGACATGGATGAATTCCTCCCCAGTGTGGAGAATAGCAGGTAGTTAATGTTCTTATAGAATTAAAGTTTATACGTTTTTCCTTCTTTAACCAACCGTGTTTTAAAGGGTAATTTTCGAAATATCCCGGGGTGTTCGGTATGTATCGGATAGATCTCTTTAGGCTGTATTCTGTGTATAAGCTCTATAAGATCTGCTCCGCTGATATGACCGGAGCAATGTGATTGCACGAAATGCAGGTCGAAATGATTTAACCAGTTACGCATGCGTTCATAGGAGATTTCCATTTCTTCGTTAAATGGTTCAGAGAGGGAGTGGATGTATATGCCGCCGTGTGGTTTCAGATCTATGAGTTGGTTGAAATACCAGAAATTTAGAACGAGGATGTATTTTGTTGGATGATTATGGATTTCTTCTGCGGTGGTAATGTTGTCATAGTGAAGTCGTTTTTTGATATAATGGTCGGTGTAATCTTCATCAATGTAGGTGCCAGTAAGTCGTTTGGGTTTCAGCAGCAGGATGTTGGGGTCTTGGCTATCTGGTGTGGATAATTTTTTGTCATGATGGTATTTTTCAAGAAAACAGGCATGTTTGAAGCTGATAACCAGGTGTTTATTGAGGTCTTTTGCGATGTTGTAGAATGTGGTGAATCGGTCGACGTCTTTGAAGTTGAAATCGACAATTGAGGTGCGATGGTTGTTTATCAGGTGTTGTTTGGATTGGGTGTATACGTGGTGTTCTGATTCATGGGTTTTTCCAATGTTAATCCGGGTGCCCTCGGTGATGAGTGCGCGGGGCTTGCTTTCAGCAGCTTTGGTGGTGAATTCTTCGGTCATATTCGCGTGGAGGCCATGAGCACGGAGGTCACCGGTGTAGACGATGGGTCCTTCTGAGGTGTAAATAATAAATCCGTAGGCTCCAGGTACGCTATGGTCGACATGGATTGGTTCTATTTCTAGGGGGCCGATATGGATTTTGTCGCCGGTGCGGAAGGTTTGAAAGGTGCGGGGTATCGGTGGTTTCCGGTAGTCGCAGCGGTAGAGTGGTCGTTGTTTGAAGTTGAGTACTTCGTTTTCGATAGTGCGTTGGCATTGTTCGTCAACGGCTTCAAGGATGTATTTTGCGGTTTCTCCACAGTAGACTGGGATGTCTTGGTGGAGGAATGAGATGTAGTTTGCATGATCGGCGTGGGCATGTGATAGCAGGACGGCGTGGACCGAGGGTGGCTGGGGTTTTCTGCCGAGATGTTGTATTAGTCCCTCACGGTAGATCCCGGGGAGATCAGGGATGAGGTTCATGGCGATAAAATCGCCGATGCCGTTTGCGGTGCGTGGGTTGAGGTATTCTTCAAAGTAGCGTTCGCGGCGTGAGAAGCTCATGCCGAAATCAAGAAATATGCGGGTGTCTTGGTCTTCGAGTAGTATTTTATTGCCACCGATTTCTTTGATACCGCCGTAGAAGGTAAGCTGGGTCATATATATGTATCCTACAGAGTTGTAGGGGTGACATAAGTATTTGTTTACTTAAAAATATGGTATAAAAAAAAGGATAAAAGATGGGAGATGTGTTTGTGTGTTATTGGATGTTGACTCGGTAGCCTTCGTCATCTGATTTGCGTTCTTTTCGTTTGATGACGACATCAAGGATTCCGTTTTTGTAGGTAGCTTGTGTGGTTTTTGGTTTGACATTGCAGGGGAGATCTATGGATTTGTGGTATTTGCGTTGTGGGGTGTCTACTTTGATGTCTAGGATGTCTTTGAGTACGTTGAGGTTGATGTCTTCTTTGTCTACACCAGGTAGTTCAACGGTGACGGCGACATCGTCATCGCCTTCGATGATGTCGGTAAGTGGTTCGCGTTCATCTGAGATGATGGGTTGTCCCTCAGGTGATTTGGTGGAGCGGTTGCCGAAGTCTTCGATTTTTGGTCTGCCGTTGGAGTCGAAGTTGATTTTGAATCCATGGACGAAGGGTTTGCCGGGTTGTGCTTGCGCGTTGGAGAACATTTTCATCATTTCTTCGGTCATGCGTCTGATGTCATCCATGATGCGGTCGTCGTCGAAGAAGTCACGTAGGTTGTCATCGTCGATGCCGAAGATGTCAAAGGGGTTTTTTCGTCGTCTATCTCGATCTCGTTTAAATGGGTCCATATATTTTTTTACCTCCTTTATATGTTGTATTATGATGTTAATTTAATCTTTTTTTTCTGGTACTACCTCTATAGGTTTTACTATTTAAAGTTTTCGGCATGTTATTGGTTGAGCTCATCTGCGAGTTCGTGCATAAGTTTTTGGGCTTTTCTGCTTAATTTCTGAGGAATATCTATAGCAACATCTACGTACATGTCGCCATGTCCACGACCTTGCAGATAAGGCATACCTTTGTTTTTTATCCGGAAGCGATCACCGTTTTGTGTCCCGGAGGCTATAGTAAGTTTTTCTTCCCCTGTGAGCGTGGGCACGGTTATTTTGTCTCCAAGCGTTGCTTGAGGGACGTTAATGTGTATTGTCTGGTAGAGATCGGCACCATGTCGTTTGAAGCGTGGATGTTCTTTGATATGTACGACAATGTACAAATCACCGGTTTGGGTGTGTGGACCCGCGCTTTCGCCTTCCCCTTGCAGACGGAGTTGTGATCCATCATCTACCCCTCCAGGTATCTTTAGCTCGATATTACGTGTTTGTTGCACGGTGCCTGTCCCCTGGCATTCGGGGCAGGGTGATTCAATAATGGTTCCTTGACCGTGACAGCTGCTGCAGGGTGACACTTGGGTGAACATGCCAAACGCGGTGCGTTGTGATCGTTGCTGCTGACCAGTGCCGTTACAGGTGGGACATTGTTTTGGTTGAGTACCGGGTTGTGCACCGGTGCCGTTACAGGTGTCACAGGTTTCAGTTCGGGGGACTTGTATCTCTGTTTCGAAGCCGTTATATGCGTCCTCTAGGCTTATCTGGATGTCATAGCGGAGATCGGCACCGCGTCGTGGTCGCGTTCGTCGTTTGAATCCGCTGCGTCCTCCAAAGAAACGGTCGAAGATGTCTTCAACACCACCGAAGCCAAAATCAAATCCCATACCACGGAAGATATCACCAAAGTCTGCACCCCGGAAGATGTCTTCAGCACTGTAGCGTTGATCGATTCCTGCATGACCGTATTGGTCGTACATCTGTCGTTTTTCATCATCATAGAGTACCGCGTAGGCTTCGCTGATCTCTTTGAATTTTTCTTCAGCTTCTTTACTCGGGTTTTTATCTGGATGGTACTTTAAGGCGAGTTTACGGTATGCTTTTTTTATCTCGCTTTTACTGGCATCTTTGGTGACACCGAGTATCTCATAGTAGTCTTGTTTTGTCATCTCTCAAAAAAAGGGTTAAACAAGAAGTGGTATATCACTTTTACCGATTAACACACATTATGTTTAGATGAGGCCGTACATAATAGTGTAAAGGATATCACCCAGAGTGAACGCGCAGATGTAACCAACAAGCAGAGGTATCATAAACGGTATTTTTGGGGTCACCCAGATCCGGTTGATCCCATGTTTTTGGAATGCATCAAATTCTTCGTCTGCATCAAAGTTTTTTGGCATATGCACAAATTTACGTTTGCCATCCACCAGTTTTTCGAGTGGCCAGACAAATTTTTCTCGTGCTGTTTTGATATTCATTTTGTATCCGAGGAAGCTGTAGGGTAGGCTTATATCTCGTTTGACCAGGTTGTATATGAACAGGGCAAGTGGTATGATGAGGAATATGATGACGGAGTTGGAGAATATCGTCCAGGGGAACGGCATAACTGAGGGGTATAATGGATAGCCGTTAAGTGCTGGCGTTACCGGGGCGAGCAGGGTGAGTGCCATGAGTGCTTTGGCATCAGCACCACCGAAGATAAGTCGTAGTTGGAAGAGTAGGTAGACAAGTCCGATCATAATGGGAACAAAAATAAGGTAATATGGGTTGGAAAAACCTATGGTGAAATAGTGTATGGCAAGAAGAATGAGACCGGTTATGCCAAGGATGAGCCAGAGGAGGTTGGGTGCTCGTCGTGTTTTAATATCAGTGTACGACGCATAGGCAAGTATCAGTGTGCCCATGAGCAAACGGACTATATCCAGATATAAAGCTTCCATACAATGATGAAATGGTAATGGTTCATATTAAGCTACTGTTTTTTGGGGTAATTCCTACGTTTTTAATGGTGAAAATCGTTTAAATCATATATAAGATAGTGTTTTTTCCTTAACTTTTCTTTATTTTCAATTTTTTTTGCTATAAGACCATATTGTTCAATTCTTTTTTCATTATACCATTGTACATTTTTTGCTTTCTCTTTTAAGTTTTCAAGTATTTTTAATGATTGATTAAAACTGAGATCACTCCATTTGCATTCAAAAAATACGATATCTTTTGTTTGATCATTTAAAAAAACAATATCAATTTCGTAAGCATTTTTTGTGTACGGGATTTTACCCCATTGTTTCCCAATTCGGGTAAACGGAACTGTAATTTTGTGAGTTAAAAATTCCCGGCATATATATTCAAATCTCCTA
>CAZRMY010000094.1:0-3473 GCA_964601295.1 uncultured Thermoplasmatales archaeon
GCAGGAATACATCGTGTTCCCAGCTAATAAAACAATTATTCAACAAAAACTCAAAAAAATAAAACAAAATACAATATTACCTGAGGAACGTAAATTAGCAAAAAACAGGCAACTCATCGTTTGTGAAGCTCGTCATCAAAGCATAGGCATATATAAACCAAAAGATCCCTTTTTTAAAACCATAGACATAAACCCAGAGAACTATGGATTTACAGAAAACCTATACCATAAAGCAATTACCGCAAGTAGTAAACAAGACATTACCGAACATCTGCATGCTCAGGATCTACAAATCATCCAAATGGTAAATGCTCTGGATGATTTAATTCAAACAACAAATTTACTCTCCGAGCGACAAGAACGCTGGATGCAACTACCCACCACGCAAGAAAAAATTGCACCCTTAGAGAATAGTCTCAGCACAATAAACACTTCATTACAACAACTTGAAAAACAGATTGATGCAGATATGAAAAAAATAGCGCCGAATCTCCAGTACTTAGTGGGAAGTCTCATCGGTGCACGGTTAATATCTCTTGCTGGAGGGTTACAAAAACTCGGTCAGATGCCTGCATCAACCATACAGATATTAGGTGCAGAACAAGCATTTTTTCGTTTTAAAAAAGAAGGAGGTAATCCCCCTAAACATGGTGTTATTTATCAACATGCTTTAATCAATCGTTCACCAAGAAAACATCGAGGAAAACTCGCACGAACTCTAGCAGCTAAAATAGCTATCGCAGTTAAAGCAGATGCGTTTACCAAACGCGATATCGCTGGAGAGTTGCATGATGCATTACTTGCTCGTGCTCAGTCGGTCAAAAAACATTAAACATATAAGGGTGGTATGAGTTTTCCAGCTGACGAAGTACTCCGTTTACGCTAAGATGCAGGAGAGATAATTGATGGGTGATCTGCAAACAGTCCTTCGGGATATGGGTGGTATCTTTATTGTTATTGGTTTTGTGTCATTAGGCGCCCTGCTTGTCCCAGTTTTTGCAGACGAATACTTTGCGATTATACCCTTGGTTATAACCGCATTATTTTATTTTGCAGCAGGTCTGCCGTTGTATTATATTTACAAGGATGCTGAACCCTCTGATTTCAAAAGCTCTATGGTAACAGCTGCGTTGGGATGGTTATTTGTATCACTAATCGGGAGTATACCATTTTTTTTAGCTCCCTATAATTTGTCAACCGGGGAGCACATGCATTTTCTGTCCAGTTTTTTTGAATCAATGTCAGGGTGGACGGGAACCGGGTTAACCATGATTGATAATGAAGCCCTCTTGCCGTATACCTTGCAGTTTTGGCGTTCATTGATACAATGGGTCGGTGGCGTAGGAGTTATTGTTTTAACCCTGTCAATTTTAGCGCGCCCGGGAGTAGGATCATATGTTCTATACAAAGGCGAAGCCCGCGAGCGGAAAACACATCCCTCCGTCGTGTCTACCGTTCGCACTATCTGGTGGATTTTTCTGCTGTATACTATTATCGGAATACTTGTGTTGGTAGCATTGGGTATGCTATTCCCCGGTGGAATGGACCCTTGGCAGGCATTGAATCATTGTATGACCGGTGTAGCCACGGGTGGTTTTAGCGTCACTGATGATAGTATCGCGGGTTTTGGGGTCATATCTCAACTGATGATTATAGTGTTGATGGTGGTTGGATCTATTGCATTTGCTGCACATTATGACATACTCAAAGGAAGAATAAAGCGGTTTTTCTCTGATGCTCAATTGCAGGCTATGATTATTTTGCTGCTGAGTGGCATAGTACTGCTTACTTTAATTAATTTAAACGACCCTAATCTTGCGTATCATGGGAACATATTACGTGCGTTCAAAGAGTCAGGTTTTCAATTTGTTTCTGCGTTAACGTGTACCGGTTTTGCCACTGTTGATTTATCGATGTGGACGGAGATGGCTAAGTTGATACTTGCTTTTGCAATGATTATTGGAGGTGCCGCAGGGTCAACTGCGGGGGGTATTAAATTATTCCGAGCGATCTTACTAAGTAAGGGTGCAAGCTGGCGTATTAAGCGTTCGATTTCGACACCCCGCCGGGTTTTTGTGCATAAACTTGGGGGAAAATCGCTAGGTAAAGATGATGCCATGGATTTGATTAACGAAGCAGCAATTATTTCCTTTATGTGGGTTATTTTGCTGTTGATTGGGATTTTTTTTGTGGGCTTTTTCTTCCCAAATCAGACATTGGGGAATGTTATTTTTGAGGTATGTTCTGCGCAAGGTAACGTTGGGCTTACAACAGGGATAACAAGTCTGCATATGCCTGCGGCATCAAAAATTATGTTAATTTTTAATATGTGGGTGGGGCGTCTTGAGATTATCCCCATTATTGTGTTGATTAAATCAATGTTTGGTATTAAAAGAAATATTTTATAACGGTGTTTTTTTGCCACGGTATAACAAGTTAGAGCGGGTGTTATTCTTGTTTTTTTAGCAAGGTAAATTGTTCGTCTTGCAGTTCTTTGATGTATATGTCTAGTTGTTGTATGGCAGTGAGGAGTTTGTAGATGTCTTCATCCTCTGGTTCTGAGGGGACGCTTGTGTGTGGGTTGGTCATTTTTTTCTTGTGAAATTCAGTGTTTTCGTATTTGTTTTTTAGGATGGTTCGTGCTGATTTCAGTATTTTTATCTGTTCGTTGATTTCGCTGAGATTGTTCATGTGTGTATTCCTTCCTTTGGTGTATGTGTGATGTTTAGATTATGTAGTTTCTATTTAATGTTTTTGCTTGTGTGTAGTTATTTATTGTGAGCGGTGTGTCGTTTAAACACAGGTTTTCCGTTATAGTGTATGGTAAGTATTCGGTGGTACGGGATTGATGCAGAAGTGGTGATCATAAATGAGGTGGATAAATCGATGATTTCGCTGCCGTTGATAGTTCGAGTGTTGTGTGGTGCGCCTCGGTGGGTGTATGTTATTTCTGCGTAGGTGAGGGTATAGTGTTCGTGCCATTTGAGTTTATTTAATATATCCCGGGGGTTGGGCATTGGGCTCACAGCAGTTGTATGTTTTGGTAGGAGTGTTTGATATGGGTGTGTGCATTGGTAGTGATTATGGGGCCGTGTCCGGGGTATAATTCCTGTATTGGTAGTTCGCTAAGTTTTTTGATAGAGTGTTTAAGGGCGTGGAGATCTCCAGTGGGAAAGTCGTATCTTCCAAATCCACCATGTGAAAATACGGTGTCTCCGGATATGAGTAGTTTTTTGGTTGGTTCGTAAAGGGCGATACTGCCGATGGTATGACCGGGTGTATGTATAATGGTCCAATGGTGGTCTCCTAAGGGTATGGTGTCTCCATCGGTGAGTTGTGTATCGACGGTGATTTTTGGCATGGTACCTCCGAGTAAACGGGCGAACTCGCTTTCTCCAGAGGCGAGTTTTGTGGTTGCCTGGTGATGTGCAAGTATGTGTGCTTGGGTTGCTTGTTGAATGTGGGGAGTGCCC
>CAZRMY010000094.1:3483-7416 GCA_964601295.1 uncultured Thermoplasmatales archaeon
ACGTGGTCGTAGTGTTCATGGGTGAGTACGATGTATGCAATCTTTTTAGGGGCGATATGGTTTTGTATCTGGTTGAGGGTTTGATCTGAGTACAAACCGGTTCCGGTGTCGATTATCGCGGGTTTGTCTCCATGTATAAGGTAGATATTGGAATCATATCCATACCCTGGTATAGTGGTTATCTGCATAATGATATTGATGGTTATTGTTCTCGTCTTATAAGAGGTTTATCAATAACCCGTGTGCATTTTTTATATCTCTTTGTAGTATGGTGTCTCTTGTAGAATAGTAACAGTTATATTGTATATGGTGATTACAGGCGTGGCTACTGGGGAGCGTTGGTTTATGTCAGATGGCAATATTGTTCATGTGGTTGGTACCGGTACCATTGGGGAACCCTTGATCGGGTTGCTCTGTGATGCACAGGATGATTTAGGCATTGATGAAGTAACCTTTTATAAGCACACTCCTAAGCTTACGGACCGACCGAAGCTGAAAGGCCTGATTACCCGGGGTGCTAACCTGGCGGTGCGTAAGGACAAATTAACTGATTTTCAGGAGCTTGGCATTGATCCGTTGTATGATGCAGAGGAGGCGATTAAACGAGCGTCAGTAGTTATTGATTGTACCCCGAAGGGTACGGGGTTGATGAACAAAGAAAAATATTATTCTAAGTATAAGAACCGTGTGAAGGGTTTTATGGCGCAGGGTTCTGAGTTTGGTTTTGGAAAAATGTATGCCGTGGGTATTAATGATGCGGCTATTACGAAAAAGGATCAATTTATCCATATAGTAAGCTGTAACACGCATAACATAGCGGTTATTATCAAAACCTTAGGTATGAAAGGTACAACAAATCATATGAAGGAAGGGCGTTTTCTGTGTATACGGCGTGCTAATGATATTAGTCAGGTGAAAAGTTTTATTCCTTCGCCTGAGGTGGGCAGTCATAAGGATGAAAAGATGGGGACGCATCATGCTGTGGATGTCTATCATTTGTATAAAACACTGGGTGTTGATTTAAACGTGTTTTCCAGTGCGATGAAGTTGAACACACAGTATATGCATAGTATTTGGTATGATGTAAAAGTTGATTATAAGGTTTCTAAGGATGATGCGATTCAGAAGTTTATTGATAACCCGCGTGTCGCGGTTACTCACAAGACGTCGTCGAATTTGGTGTTTTCGTTTGGTCGTGATCATGGGCATTATGGACGTATTTTAGATCAAACGGTGGTGGTGATCCCATCGTTGCATGTGGTGAATGATAATGAGGTGATTGGTTTTTGTTTCACGCCGCAGGATGGGAATAGTATTATGAGCAGTATTGCAGCTACTGAACGATTTCTGTTTCCTGATGAGTTTGAGGAGAAAATGCGTTTTCTTGGAGCGTTTTTATTGCAGGAAGTATAGGTACTCAAAAAATACGTGTATTGAATCATCCTTCATTTTTTTTTATAAAAGTATTTATTTGATCGCTAAAGGTATAAAAATCCTGAAAATGTTCATGTAAAATCGTAAAAGCTATTTCATCATTTATTCGTCCATATCGATGTACAAGACTATTTCTAAATCCTTTCATCGATTTTATAGTAACCCCAAGTTCTTTTTGAATAACAGTATGTTGAACCATATTATCTATAATATTTTCATCATTTTCTGGTATTCCAAAACGAAGATCCGTATTGATGATAGCACAGATGTCATATACTGTTTCAATACAAAATTCTACTCTCTAATATATCCCATGCTTGACTATACCAAGGTTTGAAAAATTTTGATATTTGTCTGGAAGATTTTCGGAGATTAATCGTAAACTTTCTTCCATCTCCGTAAGTTTCGTTTGGATAATATCAACTCTCATCCTAATACCCCTCCGCGGATATAATCATAAAATCTATTTTTGAATATATCAAAATCTTGATATGTCCTTCGTTCTAGGTCATATAAAAAAGTGTTATCTGTACTGTATAAAATTTTACCTTTAAATACTTCTTTTTGTATGTATAACGGTAGATCCTGAAAGATCTGTATGTCAAATTTATCGTTAACATTACCTAAAATTTGCATCCTGAATTTGAAACGTTCACTTTTAGATCCTTCATAGTAAACAGCTATATCGATATCTGACATAGGTGTTTGATTATTTTGTACAATAGAACCATAGAGAATAATGAATTTGATTTTTTTTCCACCACGTTGTTTTATCTGTTTGATAACAGAGGAGAGATCTTCGTGTATTTTATTCATACATAAGGTTCAATCTCCTTTGTATATTTAAATGCACCTCCTGAAAAACTCGTTATAGACAGGGGAAATTCATGGGCTTTCTCTAAACACGTGTATTATAGGAAAATTCAATGTGCTATAATTGTAAGTCTTATTTTTGATATTTTTTTATATTTTTTCTTGATATTTTTTCAGCCATTTGAATAAATGATTGAGCATCTTCGATCATTTTCTTAACTTCTTCTTCAATAAAAACAGCACCAATTACATAATCTGATGTTTCTCTTGATTCAAATAGTCTTCTTAGAATTGTACCATATTTTTTTTCAACAATGCCTTTTTCTACTAGATGAAATCCAATTTCTGATACTAAACCAGCATGTGTCTTTGTATCTCTACCGATTGAATGAATAAGTGCTTTTCCAGCATGAAAAACAGCGTAATATGTTCTATTTACTGCATCAACATGTTTTCCTTCTTTGAATAAAAGTTCTGCTACTTCCAGCCTATCTCGGGCAGTTTCTAGTTCTTTATTTATTAATTCTTTTAAGGAGGTTTCTTCCATGAATAATCTCTCCATCTAAAACATTTTGAATAAAAGGTTCATGATACCTTTTCTTTAAAGTATCTAAAGAAAGCCATAAAATTGATATTACTCTACCTTTTTTAAAGAGTATTTTGTCAGCAAGTTCTTCGGCCTTATTTCTTGCATTTTTATTATTTGAAATTATTGCTATGTCAATGTCTGAATCAGGTCTTGATTTTTCATTTGATACTGAACCATAAATGATGACGGTTCCAGGTATTTCTTTGAAATCTTTTAATAGCGTTTTGTAATATTTTAACATTCAATTATTGTTATTAGGTTTAAGTATAAAAACTTCAGTGTATTCTCTTTGTTTATTATTCTAATAAGAAAAAATGCTATTTATAGGAGCTTTCTTAATACAGGAGTATACAACTTAGTCTTGATTATTAATATAGCTACGGCATATATGATACATCGACTTCAACATAGTATGACCATAGAAATCCAGCATGCATTGGATTTTGTGAAAGTAGATCTGTTTGAGCACCAATTTCTAGGTAACCATTAGTAATAATGTCTGAAAAATCAGATGAGTAGGTAGTTGATAATATCTCGGCTGAGCCAGCGGTGCCGGTATCTTTTTCTGTCCAACTGCCTGATTCTAATACCCATAATGAATGACCGCTATCAAGATCTCTCATTCCATAACCGCGCCATGTGATATCTATTTGTGTGATATTGGATGCTGATTCACCGATAGTATAGTTGAATCGATGATACTGATAGTTTCCGTCATTAGTTGTACTATCCTTAACATAGTTTGAGTCATTTTGATCTATATCATTATAATTGGTTGTATTAAATTCATTTTCACTGCCATCGTCAAATCCTCCATCTGTTGATGTTTCTCCTTCATACGCTTGAGCATCAACATCATTACATATATAGGTATGAATTTGAGCCGTTGTAAATGAATAGGTTTGATTGGTCCAGAGGGCACCATCGGTTACATTAGCACTCCACCAGTAGGTAGTATTATAGGTGTCCATACTGGAGTTGGTCTGATAATATGTGCCATTGTATACGCTGTTGTTTGAACCGATATCCCCCCACGAACCAGTTGCGTTGGTACGGAATGTCACGTTGAGTGAATCAGCGTTGGTGTCATTAACGGT
>CAZRMY010000095.1:0-5186 GCA_964601295.1 uncultured Thermoplasmatales archaeon
ATTAAGAGGGATGGGATGATCCTTTATAAACCAACTCTCAATTGATGGGGTACCCCCTGAAATAAACCCCGTGCGTTTCATAATATGCACCATTTTCCAAGTACATAAATCAAAATGTATGTCACAAGCCCAGCCAGATGATTTTGGTATCCAGGGTTAACTCAGTATCATCCAATGTATCTTCATCGATTAATATAAGCTCTAATTCCTCTAATTTATCGATTTCCTTGATAGCTTGTGAGTGACCAAATATGTCAATGAAATCTTGATATCTTAATTGATTTCTTTTTCCCAGATCTACAATCTTACCCTGTTTTTTGCTAAAGCCATATTCCATTTAACATCACCTAACCTAATTTGAGTGATTTATGTCGTACATATTCGAGCGCATTTTTTGATGCTTTTATTCCAAACAAATACCGCTATACTTGCTCCAAGTAGCTGCATAATAATAAAAATGATGCCATCAACTGGCGTTATCCCTGCAGCTGAATGGGTAAAGATCCTTGCGATGGTAACCTGCGGGTTTGCAAACATGGTACTTGAGGTAGCCAGAATCATTCCGCCCACAAGTAATCCAACAACTAAGGATATTCGCTTTGATTGCTGATACAACATCGAAAAAATACAGAGAACCAAAATGGATGTCCCCAAAATCTCCGCAATATACACGCCACCTGATCGTGAAAGCTCAGAAATAGTCACCATCGTTTGAATCCGATCAAAGAACATGATATGTGACAGTAATAGACCTGAGAGTCCGCCTAAAATCTGGGCGATACTGTATTGTAACGCCTTTGTCCATGTTATACGTTTATCTACTGCCATTGCAAATGATACCGCTGGGTTAAAATACGCGGTACAGATCGGGCCGAAAAGCTCAATAAGTGCAAATAATATAAAACCAACGGCAAGTCCATCGGCGATAACCGCTAAAGCGATATCTGCATTGAGAATTTCAACAAATAAAATCATAGGAGAAATTGCCGCGATTACTAAAAACATTGAACCAATAAATTCACAAATATGAAAAACCTGTGGTTTACAATCCGCTTGTTTTGACAGATAGCATCACCCGTTTATCATACAACCTTATTTTTCCACTAACTCAGTGCGCAACCAGTTTTTTATATCATCTCTTGTGTTGCGAAACGCAGCGAGAATCTCCTCAATACTTCCATCAACTGCAGCTGGATCCTTGTAACTTTTATGAATTATTTTCTTTCCTGGATAAAAGGGGCAATTCTCTTTTGCATAATCACAAACGGTTACCACAATATCAAATTCCATATTTTCATAGTCAGTTATATGTTTAGAATATTGTTTTGAGATATCAACTCCAATTTCTTTGAGCACCTCAACAGCATAAGGGCTGACATGCGTTGGTTGAATACCTGCGCTGTATGCTTTGTATTTTGCCCCAAAAATGTTATTAATTAGCCCTTCAGCAATCTGCGATCGTGCTGAATTATGGGTACATAGAAACAATATTTTCTGTTTATTTTCTGACATAGTCCTAAGACCCGTTTTTTTTATTTTTTCATTAAACAACTTTGATTATCAATCTCAATATGTTCCCCGGTTACCATGTAATGAACCTTTTCTGCCATTTTGCACGCATGATCCGCACAGCGTTCTAAATAGCGAGCTACCATGATATAATGCGCACATCGTTTGATGACCTTTTGATCCTCCATCATATATGTTAAACACTCTCGGAAAATCGAATACCGTAATTCATCTACGTTGTCATCCCGGTCACCAAAATCACCCAAGTTTGAAATATCCTCACTTTCATAGGCATCTAATGCATCTTTTATCATTTTGCACACAATATCTGCCATATAGGGGATACTTACCAATTTTTTAATATGCGGTTTTTTTGATATTTCTATAGATATATTTGCAATATCCTTCCCATACCTCCCAATCCGTGTCAGATAGGTAATCATTTTCAATGAACATGCAATCTCACGTAGATCCTTAGCCATCGGCTGATACAAAGTAAGCAGCTGAAATGCTTTTGCTTCTATATCACTGTCCATATCAGTTATTTTGCATTTATTTGACAGCACCCAGTTTGCCTGTTCTTTATCTTGATTTTTCAACGCATCAACTGATTTACGGAGCATATCATCAGCAAGATCCCCCATCTTAATGACGTCTTTTTTTAGTTTTTTCAATTCATTATGAAATTTTTCAACCATACAACTTCACCTATCCAAATCTACCCGTTATATATTTCTCGGTTAATTCTTCCTGTGGTTTTTCAAATATCTGTTTAGTATCACCAAACTCAATAAGTTTACCAAGATACATATATGCCGCATAATCACTTACCCGAGCAGCCTGCTGCATATTATGCGTAACAATAATCACGGTGTATTTTGTTTTTAATTCATTAATTAAATCCTCAATTTTTGCTGTGGCAATCGGATCCAAAGCTGAACACGGCTCATCCATAAGAATAACTTCAGGTTCGATGGCTAACGAACGGGCGATACAGAGTCGCTGCTGTTGACCACCTGACAGCCCCATCGCAGATTCATGAAGCCGATCACTCACCTCATCCCATAAGGCAGCATTATGCAAACTTTTTTCGACGATTTCATCAAGCTTTTTTTTATTTTTCACTCCTTGCACTTTTGGCCCATAAGCGATATTTTCATAAATTGATTTTGGGAATGGATTAGGTTTCTGAAATACCATGCCGATTTTCTTCCGAATCACCACAGGGTCAACAGACGGATCATAAATATTCTGACCGTGAAACTGAACTTCACCAGTTATCTTGCATTCATTGATAACATCATTCATACGGTTAAAACAACGTATCAATGTAGATTTCCCACAACCAGAAGGGCCGATTAACGCAGTGACCTTATTTGGTTCCACTTTCATATTGATATCTAATAAAGCTTGTTTTTCCCCATACCATAAATTGAGGTTCTGTGTGGTCAATACATGTTTTACCATATGTTCTTCACCATCTCATTTTCTTCTGATATTTATTTCTAATAACAATCGCGATAGAATAAAAACCAACGACTAACAATAATAACACCAGCGCGGTTCCTCCGGCTGCCGCTTTAGCCTCGACACCTGGAATCTCAGTTGCTAACACAAACAAATGATATGGCAATGAGTTTGGTGGTTCAAATAACGAAGAAGGGATGATTGCAGAAAATGCTGCTGCGGTAAATAAAATGGGCGCTGTTTCACCAGCTGCTCGTCCAATCCCTAATATTGCACCGGTGATAATACCCGGTGATGCAGGAGGTAGCACGACTCTTCGAATTGTTTGCCATCGAGTAGCACCTACAGCTAGGCTGCCTTCACGAATTGACTGTGGCACACTTTTCAGCGCCTCTTCAGAAGTACGTAAAATTGTGGGAATAATCATAAACGCCAGTGTGATTTGACCCGCAAGTAACGATCGACCAAAACCAAGAGCAAGAACAAGAAAAGCAAAACCAAATAAACCAAACACAATAGACGGAGTGCCATTCAATAAATCTGCCCCTGCTCTAATTATTTTTGTAACTCTTCCCTCTCGGGTATATTCATGCAAATATACCGCTGCACCAACGCCAATTGGTAACGCAATTGCAATAGCACCCGCAACCAAATACAAAGTTCCAATAATCGCGGTAAACACGCCTCCTTCCCGCCCTAAACTGCGATGCCCCTCAGAAACAAATTCCCAGCTCATCACATCAACGCCATCCAAAACAATATAGCCAATCAATATCCCCAAAATAATCACAATTACTACAATACACAAGGTAAGGGTACTAAACGCAATCCGTTGAATATTCTTCTGTGACAATTTTTTAAACCCAAAAAAAACTAAAACAAAAATACTGATCAACACAAGTAATACAATTAATCCAGCAATAAGATAACACACTAACAGAGAAAGCCCAATAACCAGATGTTTTACATACCGTTTCAACTTATCCATAAAATTAAAATGGATTAAAGTACGGCTCTTTTTTCCAGATGCCATATGTTTCTCTTTTAATTTCCCCAGAATATACACCGCGCTTAAATTAATAATTAATGTAATAGTCAACAACAATACCGCAACACCAAACAAGGCATGATAATGCGGACTACCATTAGCCACCTCACCCATTTCAATGCCCAATGTTGAGGTAAGCGTTCGAATCGGAGTAAACACATCCCACAACGGCTCCGGAATTATCGCAGCATTACCACACACCATCAAAATCGCCATGGTTTCACCAACAGCTCTCCCGATACCCAGAATTATAGCGGCAGTAATACCCGATATCGCAGAAGGGAACGTTACTTTACTAATCGTCTGCCACCGGGTTGCACCCATAGCAAGAGACCCCTCCTTATACTCACGAGGAACCGCGTTGATAGCATCTTCAGCAACAGTTGTTATAGTTGGAATAGCCATTATCCCAAGAATAATAGAACCTGCGAACCAGGTTTCCCCAGTGGGAACATTAAATCCATCTTTAATCCAATCAGTAAGAATAATTAGGCCAAAAAAACCGTATACAACCGATGGAATGCCTGCTAAAAGTTCTATTGCAGGTTTAATAAACGAACGAATCCGGGTAGTTGATATCTCTGAGATAAAAATAGCTCCACCAATGCTCAATGGAATCGCAACAACCATTGCACCAAACGTAACTAACAAGGTACCAACAATTAAAGGAAAGGTGCCATAACCAGGTGGTTCACCAGTTGGATTCCATCTGGTCTCAGATAGAAAAGACCAAACATCAGTGGGTAAGGGATATGTTTCCTGTAGTAAAAAAATGAGAATTGAAAATATGATGACGACACCAAAAATGGCTGAAATAAAAAAGATACTCTTTATCCCTTTTTCTTTAATATCTTTCTTGGAAGAAGGAAATAAATTTTGTATGAACCTTTTCACATTCATCTATAGATGTCACCATTTCGATTTTAATGTAACACTAAACCTTGTTTAGTACCCCCATTTAAAAAAATAGGGAAAACTGGAAACAAATATTTGTTTCCAGTTTTATACAGATTTGATCTACAATTATGCTTCTATCCAATCGTTGTAGATCCCCTCATAAATACCTTTTACCTTTTCAACACTCAACTCTGCAACAAAGTCATTTGTGGGGTGTACGATGAGTGCGATGCCGTCGCTGCAGACGATGTGTTGTACGAGGTCG
>CAZRMY010000095.1:5286-7313 GCA_964601295.1 uncultured Thermoplasmatales archaeon
TTTCCCAGAAGAATTCTCGTGTTCCTGATGCGCTGTCTCGACCAACCACCACAATTTCTAAGCTCGTTGGAACATTAGACCAGTCTTTGTAACTACCTTGATAGATAAGTTTTACGAGATTAACTGTAAGCTGAGTAACATAATCGTTTTCGGGGTGTACGATGAGTGCGATGCCGTCGCTGCAGACGATGTGTTGTACGAGGTCGGGGTATGCGGTTTGTTCTGAGTCTTTGAGTTCTCGTGATGCCATGCCGATGTCTGCGGTTTCTTCTCCAGCGGATTGTACGCCGACGCTTGATCCTCCGCCGCTGACGGTGACGGTGACATCGGGGTAGAGTGTGTTGAATGCTTCTGCGGCGGCTTCTGCTATTGGTAGCACGGTTGTTGATCCGACGATGGTTATGCTTCCGCTGAGGTCTTCAACAGTGGTGTATGCTCCAGTGCCGTCTTTGGGTACGAAGCCTTCTTCTGCTACGATTGTTTGTCCTTCGTCGCTGTCTATGTAGTTGAGGTATTCTTGTGCTATGCTGGTGGGTTCACCGTTGGTGAACATGTTGAGGTTTCGTGCGATGGGGTATTCTCCGGATTGGACGTTTGCTACATTTGGTTGGACACCTCCTATGTCTAGGGCTTTGATTTGATCGTCGATGTATCCAAGTCCGACGAATCCGATTGCTCCTTCTGTTTGTGATACGGTGGTGTGTACTGCACCGTTTGAGTTTTTCTCAAGCATGGTTGCTATGAAGTCTTCTTTGTCCATGACGTTTTCCCAGAAGAATTCTCGTGTTCCTGATGCGCTGTCTCGACCAACCACCACAATGTCAAGTGCCTCCCCGTTTGATTCAGGTCCTACGCATCCAGATAAAACCGATGCGCATAAGGTTAAGATTGCTAGACCAACAATTGCCTTAGGTAGTGTTTTTTCTCTTATTTTGTGTACTATATAAATCACCCAATCAGGCAAAAAAAGCCTGAAATATATACTTTTTCTAAATAGACTATATGACAATATATATGCTCTATAGATATATAGAGACCTATAGAAATATTTATTAACTTCACCGGACTCCACTAATGCTGGTGAACTAATGGAAATACGACGGGTTCAGATAACCGGAGGCTCATCATACGTGATGACACTTCCTAAAGAATGGATAAAGTCATCAAACATCAAAAAAAATGATGCTCTCGCAATACACATACAATCAGATGGAACCCTATTGGTCACCCCAAAAATGCATAGGGAGCACCAACAAAAAATAATTGAATTTGATATGAAAACCATACCAAAACAATCCTATTTATTACGACGACTCATAGCAGCATACATAGCAGGATACACCTCAATAAAAATATGCTCACAAAATCGGCTACAACCTGATATACGAAAAACCGTGCGGCAATTCACTCAAGCTACCATAGGTCAAGAAATTGTTGAAGAAACAGAAACATCTATCACTCTTAAAGACCTATTAAATCCTACCGAGATGCCTTTTAATAGAACGCTAAAAAGAATGCACATCCTTGTGAAAGATATGTTTGAAGACACCATGCGATCACTAGAAACCAACGATCAACCACTAGCATCAGAAATCATCACCCGGGATCATGAAGTTGACCGATTACATTGGCTCATAGCGCGTCAACACAACAGTATATTACAGAACATTAGTCTCGCAGAAAAAATGCAGACAACAATCCCTCTTTCATCTACCTATTTTCTAATAAGTAGAATCATCGAAAGAATCGGAGACCATGTCGTAAAAATCGCACGGAACACTCAGACACTATCTGAAACCAAGCAAGATAGAACACTTATTACAAAAATCATAACCGGTTCAGAACTCGCCTTAGAATTATTTAACAAAAGTATCAGCGCCATTTACCGAAAAAGTATCAAATCATCAAATGAGAATATAGAATCTGTTCAAACTTTAGAAAAAATCTGTGACGAAATAGACGAAATCGCGTTAACACAAAAAACAGAGACCGCCATCTCAATAGGTTCGATAGTTGAAAGCATTCGT
>CAZRMY010000096.1:0-7283 GCA_964601295.1 uncultured Thermoplasmatales archaeon
TGAAGCCTACCCTAAGACGAGACATCATAGAGCTCGAATAAAAGATTCGTTTGATAGGGCTAGGGTGTACGCATGAAGCTTCGGCGACATGTTTAGCCCATAGCTACTAATCGCTCGTTTACTGGCTCAATCGTTAAACAGGCTGCGATGCAATAGTTCATAACATATCAGAGTAACGATGGTTTGACGGTCAAAGCGGTAGGGAAACACCCGGTCTCATCCCGAACCCGGTCGTTAAGCCTACCTGCGTAATCTTAGGTACTATGGTGCGCGAGCCCATGGGAACATTACCCCTTCGGGGGCTGGAACCTCTGGCCTAGGTGGAGAGCCCTGATTAAGCTCTTCGGAGCTTTTTTGGGGTAAGCTTCACTGCTTGAAAGTCAGAGGCTCTTGGTACGCTGTCAAACCATCCTCTTACATTCCTGTTTTTTTTGGCAAGTCTACTAACAAAAAGACATTTTTTTTATATTTTTATTTGCTGCGATGGCAAAATTTTTATATTGTTTTTACACGATTATTTAATAATACACGAAATTAAAAACTAGTAAAAATTATAAAAACAACGTTAATCATAAATATTATATAGGGGTTTTTACTAATAATATGTGATGTATTTCTATATTAATAGGAGTAGTATATCTATTGGGGGTATTAATACTAAGAGGTGATAAAGAAATGAGGAAGGTAACATTTTTTTGTGGTATACTGGTACTGGTGCTTTTAATACAGGGGTGTAGTGGTGCTATATCTCCTGAGTCGAACGATGACATTAATGGTGTCAATGAGGTTGTGTCCGTTGATGAGGGGTATGATGCTTCATATGATGCCGCTGATGTGGGTGTTGTAGATATTGTTGAGCCGCTTGCAGGGTACATGTACTTGTTTGAGTTCCATCCGATGAAAGTACCATTTACAAAAAAAGCAGTGGTTATTGGGCCTACGTTAGATATTGTTACTGCTGAGGAAGGTATTCATCATATGCAGTTTGTTGCTGAACCTATGTTCCGGGATACAGAGGTGGTAACTTGGGATTATTGGAATATAGATGGTTTTACCCGTAGTTGGGAGTTATCTTCAGGGTTGTATACCATAACAGTCACTGGTTATAATGCAGATGAACAGGAGGTTGCAAGTGATTCTGTTGAGGTGCTTTATCTTAAGATGGGGAGTCAGGACTTTGGTGTATGGGTGCATACCCGTTATGATCAAGGTGTGACGATTTCTCAGAAGTTAGATATTGATATTTTTGAGTTTGAATCTATGTTAAATACTGGTGAAACTCGGTCGTTTTCTGCATCTATTGCTGATTTTAATGATACGTTGCTTGATTTGAGTTTTCGTCGGACAAAGATTTTAGGGAACACCGAGCGGGTTATTGAGACACGTTGTGATATTGAGACGTTGTGTGATACATCTAAATCATATGAGGTATCTCTTGAGGTGAAGTTCCCGTTTCCCTTGTTAGATGGCGGGGCGCTTTCTGATGATGGTGATTCGTTTTTTACCGCAAAAGTTGGTGTGTTTTCATCGACTCCTGAAGAGGGTTATGGGGTTAACAAGGTGTCTACATGGTTTTATTTTGGGCGGAATAACTCTGGGGATCCGCGTGTGTTCAGGATGCATCTGAAACCGGAGTCTTTGGCTCAGGGTAGTTCTATGACGTTGTTTTCTGAGTATCATACGGTGAGTGCGTCGGGTGATGATCTTTTTTACCGGCGTTTTTCTGTTGATTTTTCTCCTGCGACAGAGTTTATGATTACTTCGATACCACGGGAGGCAAAAATTAGGTATGAGTTTGGTGAGAGTGCGGGTGTGAGCACGCAGATTGCTTTTCGTGCTGAAGGTGGATTGTTAGATGATATTGTTCAGTGTTTTACGGTTGATCCTCTCCCAGCGTATATGGCTTTTGATTTAACGCTTATTGGTGCCCATGAGATTATATATGAGAGTGATACAAGGTATGATATCACGTATTCACTTGATTCATTGCAGCAGGGGAATCTTGTTCGTTTTGAGGTTGACGGGTTACCCAAGCGAATAGCGGCAACATGGGGTTTGGAACTTGATGAACTGGGTGATCTTGCGGCTTCGGCGTATGCGCAGCTAGTGATGTCTGATGATGTTGACAGATGTGCGTTGTATCTAAAGGGGGATCCGACGCCGTTTATAGAATTTACTGATGTATCACAGCAGTTTGAGTTTAATAGCTTAATAGATATTTTATCTGGTGTTGGATCTGTTACCGTGTATCGAGGTGTTGCTGAACCGCGGGTGATAACGATGACGTTGCAGTATGACACGGTGGTTCTTCAGCAAACATTTGAGTTAGATAATGATTTTGTAGAATTACGCTGGGATGTTGATATTACCTCTGGTCAGGGTACCGTAGAAATACAACGAGATACTAGTAGGCAGACAGTGTTGAGCATGCAGCTTACCATAGATGAGTGGGTGTTTGGTGGAGATTTGGAGTTGATAAATGATTTTGTACAACTTGCCTGGGATGTAGACCGGGTAGAACGAAATGGTCATATTAGCTTATCCCGATCTGCAGGCGGTTCACCGTCCATATCTGTGAGTGTCGCCCATGATAACTGGATGGTATCAGATACGTTGGTGTTACAGAATGAGTATGTGGAGTTATTTTGGGATTTACCTGCACATGATGATGATCATGTTGAACTTGGTGTGCTTACCAGTGGGAATAAGTTGTTAACGAACACATTGTCCATTATGGATGATTCGGTTGAGATCTTTCAGTTGTCTTGTGGTGTTGCTACTAATGATGAATTTCGACTATCCTGGGATTATACCGATGGTCAGATAACCGATTTTGCGTGGTCAGGTCGGTTGTTACATCTTGATGATTTATCTGTTGCGATTAATGTACCTGGTAAAGTGTTTTCGTTATCTGCAGAGCTCAACCCGGGTGATGTCGGGTTGTTGGAGCTTGAGGTTTCTGAGGATGTCTCAGTAACGTTTGCTGATGCAAGTACCGAGCAATTCAAACTGTATGGTGATATATCAATTCATGGTGACCGGAAAGTAAAAGTCTCATGGGATCTGGGGTTATCTGGTGAGTTTACCGTGTATACATTTAGTGAACCAGTTGGAGATGCATTTAATTTAGAATTTGGTTTTGATCCTCAACATCAAGGGAATTACAGGTATGGGTTCAGATTAACCGGTGAAGATTTCATTGAGATCACCCGGACGATAAAATGGTATTCAAATAGTGAAGGTGAACTGGAGCGTGTCTGGATCCTTGGTGATAACCCGCTACCAGGTGATTGGGATTTAGAGGTGTTATGGAACTATCAATGGTATTCAGTTCCATGGCCCACATAAAAAACTGTATTGGATGAAAACATATGGGGGAACATACTACCACCTTCAGGTTAGCTGTTGGTATCCTCATCGGATTACTTGTAGTGGCAACTATAGGTCAAAGTACGATACCTCCTCTGACTGAACCAGTGATGCCGAGTGAATCTGGTGTTGCGGGAGTATTAGGAGATTCCCTTGCAGTATGGAATGATGATTTTTCTGATACCAGCAAGATTCAAACCGAGTTATCATACAATTATGTGGTTGACACTGGTAATGGTACAGTGAGTATGTGTGATACATACCCTGTGTGGTCAGACCCTTCGTTTACCCGTATGAAACCACTGGCGATTACGAACAGCGGTGATGATGTGTTGTATGATTATGTTGTCGAACTTGATGTGTATTATGACTCAGATATGCAATCTGATTTTGATGACCTTCGGTTCGTAGATGAAAATGGTGTAGCGTTATCATATTGGATTGGAGATCGTGTTGAAGGTGAATCCGCGAAAGCATGGGTGTTACTCCCTGAGATTCCCGCAGCAGATACAGTGACTGTGTACATGTTTTATGGTAAACCGAGTGCGGTAGATGCAGGTGATTTTGATATGATTTTCTCATGGGAGGATCGCACGGATCCCGATGTCATGATCTCGTTTAAAGCTCCCGAGGAGGGTGCCTGGGATTCTGATGTGGACTATGGTGAAGGTCGTTTTCTGGTTGCATGGGAGGAACGAGTGGGCCCCGAGGATATTAATCTCCCCGGTATCCCAAATTATGAGCGGACGATCTATAGTGTGATTCATGGGAGAAGCTACAATATTGATGGAGACGATCCTGACCCAGATCCTAATCTTGATTTAGATATTGATATTTCTAATCCAAATAGTATGTCCTATCATGCTGAAAACCCATCGATTGCGTATGGCGCAGGAAAGTTTTTTGTCGTCTGGGAGCAAAACCCGGCTAATGATGTTTTGTCAAGGTATAACTCCGATATTTTGGGTGCTTTTGTGTATCCTGATGGTACTGTAGAACGATTATCCACGCCTATTTGTTCCCATTTGGCAGGACAATTTGATCCGCATGTAGCATTTGATAGTTATTATGAACGTTTTATTGTTGTGTGGGAGGACAGTCGTGAAGACAGCACAAATTATAATGTCTATGGCCGTATATACCGTCCGAATGGTAATGCATTTTCCGAATTTTGTATAACTGATGAATTGCGTAATCAGGGTGACCCCTGGGTATGTTCAGATAGCCTGGGTCATTTTATGGTGGTTCATGATGATGGGGTCGACCCGGTAGAAGGTCCTTTTAGTTTGTATGGGCGGCGTTTACAGGCAAATACGGGTGAGCAAATCGGTACAAAATTATATCTTGCCACGGGGAATACTTTGACAGATTATATTTTTCCGTCGGTATCATATAATGAGGAGACAGAACGGTATCTCGTAACCTGGAATGATGCTGATATCAGTCAGGATCCCTCAGATAGATCGAGTTATGATGGCAACATATGGGGTAAAGTGCTTGATGCTGATGGTGCTACAGTTGTTGATAACTTTATTATTCAACCGGGCACTAGTTATATTCGCACGGATGTTGTTCCGTTTTTTAGTACCATGTTTTTTGTGTCCTATGATGGCATAGTCGGAAGTCATAGTGATATCTGGGGTAAACTTGTTTCTTCCCAGGGTGTGCTGTTGACGGATGAGCTGATGATATCCGATGGATCCTCACAGAATGTTGATTGGAATAATCTTGCAACTGGTGAGAATCGTATTTTTGCTACATGGGAGGATGAACGTGATAGTTTAAGTGATTACGCGGATGCGTTTGGAAATGTCTGGACGCTCATGCAAGAAGTAGGGTCTGAGGATATATCGTATACTTTTGGGTATGAACGAGAATTGATTACTGAGGCGGTACTGGTTTCAGAGAGTATAGACCCCGGGTCTCATTTTGTTGAATGGTATGAATTTGATGCAGATTTTGTTATGCCTGCGGGTCATATAGAGTTTGATATTCTTGATGAAGACGGAACGTCGGTTATTGAGCCGAATGTTGATCCAAAGCAGGATATTTCAAATATTACTGAGTTGCCTATTAGGCTTAGAGCAACGTTTACACGTACGGTTCCCAGTGATACGCCTGTTTTGTATAATTGGAATGTGAGTTGGTATATGTGGAATGATACTGAGCCGCCCATTACAGAAATTTTGTTTGATCCGGCTTTGCCAGATGGGGAGAATGGATGGTATGTCTCTCCGATTAATATAACTCTTATTGCCACTGATGTTGATTCACCGCCTGAGAATGTGACCACCTATTATGAGATTAATCAGTTTGGGGTAGACATTTATGACCCCGAACTGCCACCGGTTATTTCAACTGAGGGGAGTAATAATTCGATTGTGTTCTGGTCAGCGGATAACGCAGGAAATACTGAAGAACCACAGCACTATGATCGTATCCAGTTAGACACTATTGCGCCAACGGTTACTATTCTGCAGCCGCCAGCGGTTGTCCCTCCGGGCATGGTACAGATAAATGGTTCAATAACTGAGTATAGCTCTGGATCAGGGTTGCATGAACTTGTGCTTATGGTTAACAACGAGGAAGTGCTGCGGCGTAATCTCAGTGGTTTTTCAGAGTGGTTTGACTGGAATTTTACTGCTGAAGTAGGCGAAAGCTATGATATTCATGTTATGGTCTCAGATACCGCAGGGAATATCGGTCAGGACCGAGCACAGGTACTTGCATCGGATCGTGGGATATATGAAGCAGGGTATGTCTACCTTTTTGATACCGATAAAATTGGGCCTGTTTCGTTGCTTAAAGATATGAATTTAGCAGTGGCAATAAATTATGATACGTTGTATGTGTTATTACCCGCATATGATGCGAACGCGAGTTGGGTACAGTTTGTAGCAACCCAGCGTTTTCTTGGTGATTCATTTGTATGCATTGATGACAATCTGACTGATGGATGTACCTGCGAGTTTAGCTTACCCTGGGGAATGTATGAGCTTTCGGCTTATGTTTATGATGCAGATGATGAGGAACTCTCGCACACGGTACTCGTAACAAAAATACTTGTCGTGCTTATTCCTTCATGATAGTGTACTCGTGTTTTCTTACAATATAGATTAAACTATAGACAATAGACGACTAGTCGGTATACATTTATAGAATGATTTAAATATTAGAATATAGCTGTATAATTATAAAAAAATTAATGTTTAATAGAATTTGGGGGATTATATGAATAAAATATATCTTGCCAGTCTCATATGTATATGGATTGTTTTGATACTGCCGGGTGCAGGAGGTATGGGAGCGGAGTTATTTACAGCAGAACAAACAAATACTGTTCCAACTGATGTTTCGACGTTTGAAGAAGACTGGTGGCCTATGTTTCATCATGATAGTCGACATACTGGGTGCTCTTCGTCTCTTGCGCCAACGACCGCTGCTGTTGCATGGAGCTATGATACGGGAAATACCGTGCAATCATCACCTGCGGTAATAGATGATAAGGTCTATGTTGGTAGTAGTGATTATACAGTATATTGCCTTGATGCAAATGATGGTGGTGTCATTTGGGAGTATCCAACTGGTGATAGCGTTTATTCTTCACCGGCGGTGTATAATGACATGGTTTTTGTTGGATCTAACGACAATTCGTTGTACTGTTTGAATGCTCTCAATGGTAGTCTTATTTGGGAATATACTACTGGTGGGAATATTTATGCTTCACCCTTGGTTGTTGATGGTCTGCTGTTCGTAGGATCGTACGATGGGAAAATGTATTGTTTGAATGCATCTGATGGTACGAAATTGTGGAATTTTACTACGGGCGATATTATTGAATCTTCTCCTGCGGTATATAATGGTCGTGTTTTTTTTGGTTCCGGTGAGGCCCAAGTTTATTGTGTTAATGCATC
>CAZRMY010000097.1:0-7272 GCA_964601295.1 uncultured Thermoplasmatales archaeon
GATTCAAGTTCAATTTTAGCAGTTATTTTAGGGGGTCGCATGGCTTTGAGTTTTTTCAGGAGTTCTTCTTTGCCATCTCCGGTGAGTGCATGTCGGAGGACATCGCTGAGGGTTTCTACAGGGATAATTTCTATTTTACCTTCATATTTTTCTTCTATGATGACATCACGAAGGTTTGTTTTGGGGATTAACACTTTTTTGATGCCGGATTCAGCTGCTGCTTCAATTTTTGCTGTAACGCCACCGATGGGAAGAACCGTTCCCCGTATACTGATGGACCCAGTCATAGCGACATCTTGACGTACGTAAACGTTCTCCATAGCAGAGATAACCGCGGTAAGTAATGAGATACTAGCCGAGTCACCTTCGACACCTTCGTAGGTGCCAATGAATTGGATGTGTATATCATGTTTGGAAATGTCTCGTCCCATGTATTTTTTGATGATAGCAGAGATGTTTTGCACTGATTCTTTTGCGATTTCACCAAGTTTACCAGTAGCAATGATTTTGCCTTCTGATTGGGAGCCCGCCGGTGTTACTTCTGCGACTATAGGGAGTAATAATCCGGAGAATTCACTCATTGAGGGGTCTGCTGAATGAACCGCAAGACCGTTGACTGCGCCGATCTCTTTTCCAGTGGTTTGATGTGATCGGTATAATTTTTGTGATTCAATTACTCTATCGACTACCTGTTGTTCGAGTGATCGTGCGATACGTTTGGCTTCTATAACATGATCCTGGGTGACAATTTTCTCGCCTTTATCATCTGCAATATCACCAGCAACTCTAATCAGCCCGCCGAGTTCTCTGAGGCGTAGTGATATTTTTCCTTTTTTCCCGGCTCTACGGCGTGCTTCGTGGATGATTTCAGCGACTGCTTCTTTGTTGAAATGAGGTATTTTTGTATCTTTATGAACCTCTTGAGCGACAAAGCGGATGAGTTTTGAACGGTTTTCATCTGTGTCATCCATAGTACTGTTCAAATATAACTCGTAGCCGTAACCACGTATCCGTGAGCGTAATGCTGGATGCATGCCACGTAATGCATCAAGGTTTCCTGCGGATACTAGGATGAAATCGCAGGGTACCTGCTCTGTTTTAACCATGGCGCCGAAGCTGCGTTCTGATTGTCCGGTTATTTGGAATTTTTTATCTTGTAGTGCGGTGAGAAGATGTTGTTGCGATGGTAGGCTGAGGGTGTTGATTTCGTCGATGTACAAAACTCCTTTGTGTGCTCGGTGTATAGCACCGGCTTCAACGAGTTGGTGGGGTGGTGTTTCAAGACCTGCTGATTGAAAGGGATCATGTCGTACGTCTCCTAGGAGTGCTCCGGAGTGAGCTGCTGTTGCATCGATAAACGGTGGTGAATCATTTTTATCATGGGCGACTATGATTTTTGGGACATTTTGTAGCTCCCTGCGGTGCATGAGTCCCCCTCGTGAGATGATGAGGTAGAACATGAATGCGCCTATAATACCAAGTATCGCTATTTCATAGCGGTCGGTCATGGCGGCAAATAGAATCGCTGAGATAACGATCATTAGTACGATGGTGAGGATGATTTGGTTTTGTTGTTCGGTTTTCTTTTTTGCTTCGACTCGTTGTGATTTAACAATTTCTTTTCCTTTTCCACCTGGGACGACACGGATATGTGGAGTATTTGGATCCTCTTGATTGGGGTATACAATGGTGTCTTCGAGTTCTTCATTAGGTAGAAACTCGGTCATTGCTCGAGCTACCATCGATTTACCGGTTCCAGGGTCACCGATTAGCATGACATGGCGTTTTTGAACAGCTGCTTTTTTGATGACATCAACGGTTTTATCTTGTCCGATGACTTGATCGATGAGTCTTTCGGGTACATCAATTTCTTTGGTGGTTTTGAATTTGTGTTTTTTTATCCATTCGTCAGCAGGGGGAAGTTGGTCTGATGCAGCATCTTTTTTAGAAGGCATAAGCAAAATCTCTAAGTTTTTTTGAGCGTTTTGTCTTGTTTTTACAGTGTCAAGTGAGTATATCGCCCTCCTATATCAAGTTTTCTTTTATATAGGCTCAATTTAATGGTAGGCGGTGCATTTATAATCCGTGATGTGATACGGCTGTAGCAATGGGATTTGACAGAAAGACACTCGTTATTCCTGATTTGACGCGATTTGAGGAGAGGACTATTTCGGTTGCTGGTGATGTCGTAGTTGGCGATCGGAGTATGTTGCAGATGGGGATTCATACGGATGGGCGTATTTTTGTTGGTGAACATGTGGTTATTGATGGTGATTTAGAGTCGACTGATGATATTCGTATTGATATTTTTTCTGATGTTGGTGGAAGTGTTGTATCTGGTGGTAATGTTCATATTGGTGAGAAGGTTAAGATTAAGGGGAAGCTGTCATTGAAAGGTGATTTGGATGTCGGTGATAGTGTTGAGATTGAGGAGGGTTTTGAGGCGAAGGGGTGGATTAATATTCGGAGCCCCATACCCACGGTCATATACATTTTTATATATCTTATGCAGTTGTTGAAATTGGGGAAATCAGAAGAAATTGAACGTATCCTGGAAGAGTTAGAAGAAAACGATGGAGAGACGATCCCCATTTCAGAAACGTTTTTGTTTATCCCAAATAATGCGATTGTGGGTATTCAAAAATCCCGGACAGACTGTAACTTGCGTATCGGTAAAAAATGCCGAGTATTAGGTAATTTTGAGGTTAAAGGCGATGTGTTTATCGATGATAACACACAGGTGATTGGGTCCATAAAAGCCACCGGCAATGTATTTTGTGGAAAAGACACTAAAATACAGGGGGGTATCTCTACTGCATCTGGTAAGGTAAACATTGGTAATGATGCTATGATTGCTGGTGATGTTAACGGGGAGCAAATATTTCTGGCGAAATCTGCATCTGTGAGCGGGAGGTTACTTGCAAAAAAAGGGGTAACTTTTGTTGATGCCACTGATGATGAGATCGCAGATAAAATTAAACGATTTGAAAACGATGCGGATGTGGTTGATGAAGTAAAAGTTATGCTGGAGTGAATACTGCATATGGGCATGCAGATAGGTATTGTTGGAAAACCTAATGTTGGTAAATCCACTTTTTTTAATGCCGCTACAGAGGCTCACGCGGAGATCGCTAATTATCCTTTTACCACGATTGATGCTAATCATGGGGTAATGTATGTCCGTAAACCCTGTCCCTGCAAACACTTTAAGGTGACCTGTACCCCTCATAACTCTGAATGTAAAGAGGGTATTCGGTTTGTTCCAATTGAAGCTATAGATGTCGCCGGATTGGTTCCTGATGCACATAAAGGAAAAGGACTGGGAAATAAATTCTTAGATGAGCTGCGGCAGGCTGACGCGTTTATCCATATTGTCGATGCATCCGGTAGTACTGATGCTGAGGGGAACCCTGTGAAATCAGGCGGGTATGATCCATTGAAGGATGTCGCGTTTCTTGATCGTGAGATAACATATTGGATGCAGGGTATTATACAGAAGGATTGGGATCGGATATCACGGCAGGCGGAATTAGAAGGAAAAAAAATCGCGGTGATGCTTGCTGAGAAGCTCACTGGGCTGGGTATAAAGGAAGAACAAATTACTGCTGCCATGAGAAAAATAGATCTTGATAGAACGCATCCATCGAAATGGTCAGAGGAAGAACTACTTCAGCTTGCTGATATGATCAGACACTATAGTAAACCTATGATCATCGCGTTTAACAAATGTGATGTCGCCTCTGATGAGATGATGCAGAAAAAAACAATATTAGAAAAACATGGGTACATTGTGGTGCCTACAAGCGCGGAATCTGAGCTAGCGTTAACCCATGCTGCACAGAAGGATATCATCAAGTATACGCCGGGAGGAAACGATTTTACGGTGTTGAAACCGGAGAGCCTGTCTGATAAGCAGCAGCAAGCATTAGCATATATCAAAACCAAGGTACTTGCAAAATATGGTTCAACAGGTATTCAACAATGTATAGAACAAGTTGTGTCATTGTTGGATTTAATCGTGGTGTACCCCATAGAAGATGAAACACATCTGACGGATAAGCAGAATCGTGTTCTCCCTGACGCATATCTGGTTCCAAAGGGTAGTACCGCTAAAGATCTTGCGTATAAAGTGCATTCCGATCTCGGTGATCATTTTATTCGAGCTATTGATGCGCGGACACAACGGGTTATCGGAGCAGATCATATACTGCAAGATGGTGACGTCATCCGTATTGTCGCGGACATATAATTTTTAAAAAAATGGAGTGCACTATCTGCTGCATAATAACCTGCAGGAGGCATTGCATATGAACCTGCGAAATAACCTTTTATAGACTCCAACCATTACTTTTTTGGGATCACTCAAACTGACCTTTTACGAGGAGGAATCAGGTGCCAAGGAGAGGAATCAAAAAGAGGACACTATCAAAAAATTTTCAGACACGACGGGGTTTACGGGACAAAAAAATCTCTATAGATGATTTACCTTTGACAACCATTAAAGTCACTGTACATGCCCTTCGGTGGGTCTTTCTTCTGATATTCATCTATATCACCGTAAGCATTGTTATCCTCGTATTCCAAGGGGGTAACGAATCTATTGCTAATATCTCACAAATTCTTGTATACAGTGTCAGTGGTTTTTTCACCTTTTTTATGGGATACTATGGGTGGATGTTTGCCCGGAGTGTCATGCAGATTGTGAGCGGGAAAAAAATTGAAGAGGAATTTTAATACCACTGCATTTGCATATACCAACAAAAACAATTCTATGTTGGATGGAACGATACTGTGATTATTTTTGATAATCATCTGCATCTGCGCCGTGATGGACGGTACCTTGAAGCTGTAAAAGATTTTAAGAATGCCGGGGGAACACATTTTGTGCTCTGTCAGTATCCTCAGCCGGATCTCGTAGTCAAACATAAGCGGTATAATGAAGTGTATCAGATGACGTTGGATATGGCTGCTGAGATCCGGGCTTCTGTGGATGTGGGTGTTTTTGTGACGGTTGGACCATATCCCGTTGATTATCTGCGTCTGCGAGAACATTTTTCGGCTGATAGCGTAATGCAGATTATGCAGAAGGGTATGGAGCGTGCGGCAAAACTGTGTGTTGAACAACACTGTATTGCTATCGGTGAAATCGGGAGGCCTCATTTCCTGGTTGATACTGAAGTTATGCAGGCGTCTAATACATTGATGCAATATGGGATGGAACAGGCTGCTGAAGTAGATGTTCCGGTGGTATTGCACACAGAGCGTGCGACACCGGCGCAATGTAAAGAGCTTGTTGAAATGGGACGGAAAGTAGGGCTTCCTGCGGAGAAAATAGTGAAACATTTCGCACCTGCATTGATTACTACTGAGGAGAATAGTGGATTAGTTCCTTCAGTGTTAGCAAGTACGAAAAATATTAAACAGGCTTTGCTGAAGGGTTCACGGTTTCTGATGGAGACAGATTATATTGATGATGTAACGCGGCCTGGGGCGGTTCTGGGGCCGAAAACAGTCCCACAGGTAACAAAGAAATTGTTAGAGTCAGATGAGATGAGCCTTGAGCAGGCGGCAAAGATTCATCAGAGTCTTCCTCAGCAGGTTTATGATATAACTCTTGAGGAATAACAAGGTTAAAAACCAAGGGAGGTGTATGGTACCCTATGGGTTCATATAATATGAAAGTATTCAAAATGTGAGAGGTACTATGTCGTTATTTCGGGGTTTTATCGCCGTTGATATACCTGTTTCTTCTAAAATCCAAGAGTTACTTCAGGCACTTGATCAGACAGGTGCGGATCTTAAGCTTGTGTCACCTGAGAATATTCATATTACATTGAAGTTTTTGGGTGATACCAAGCAAACCGATGTGGATGCAGTAGAAAAGGTCATACAGACAGCAGCGAGTAAGGTGCAGCCGTTTACCATTCAGTTGCAGGGCACGGGGGTGTTTCCGAATACGAATTATATTAAAGTCATTTGGGTTGGTGTTGATAATTTTGAGCCGCTGGTTCCAGTGGTGAAAGAAATTAATACTCTGCTTAAACCTCTTGGTTTTAAATCTGATTCGCGGGTGTTTTCACCGCATATCACCGTTGGAAGAATGCGAAATGCTCGAAATAAGGATGACGTGTTACGGGTTATTAATACCTATAAATCACAAAATTTTCAGAGTGTTTTGGTGTCTTCTGTTAAGTTGATAAAAAGCACGTTGACTCCCAAAGGTCCTGTTTATGAAACAGTGCGTGAATGCATGTTAGCTGATGCTGCGTCTGGGTGATGATTATCGCTTCAGTGTGGATGCTGGTACTTGGTTTAGTTAATCTGCTGTTGTTTGTTTTTTGTTTTTTTTATGTTGTTCCTCGCAGGGTCTGGTATCACTCGTTTTTGTTGCATGTGAAACGGTTGCATCGTTATCGGTGGTATCTGGGGTTAATTTTGGCGGTGGTGGTTTTTCATTTGTTTGAGGTTAACGTGATTGATCCGGTGGTTACCGCAATGGTAGGGTTTGATTATGCAGTCTGGTTTGTAGCAGTTGAAAATGGTGTGGTGCAGGGTATGACCGGAGTATGGCATCCGGTGGTGTTGTCGTTTTTTGTGCTGGTGTATATCGGTGTGTATCCGTTTACGTTGTGGTTTACGCCGTTATATGGGGTGTTAGATGATAATCGACGAGTGGTACAAAGTCTTGCACTGGGGTTGTTGGGTGTGTATGGTGTTGCACTACCATTTTATCTGTTCATGCCAGTTACAAATGTGTACACCTACTATGGTGTTTCATCTGCTTTAGAAACAGCAATCCCAACGGTTGAACAGTTTTTTTACTCGACAACTACAACAAATAATTGTTTTCCGTCGTTGCATGTGGCTATGACCTTGTTGATTGCATATGTGGGGGTTCAAACGGGGAATAAACTATATCGGTGGTTTACGATGGTGACTGCGGTGTTGGTGATACTGGCGGTGGTGTATCTGGTGATTCATTGGTTCATTGATGTGTGTGCGGGTGTGTTGTTGGCAGTGGGTATTATTTATATATTACGAAGAGGTGAGGGGGTGGAGAGTATATGTTTTCCCAAGTAGAGCAGCAGGTGCTTGCACAAATCATTCCAACTCAGAAGGATCGAGAGCGTCTTAATCAGGTGGTAAGTGATTTGGTTGCTCAGCTTACAGAGATGATTCGTTCACGGGGGTTGCAGGCATCAGTGTTGTTGGTGGGTTCGATTGCGAAGGATACGTTTCTTTCGCATAGCTTGGATGTGGATTTGTTTATTT
>CAZRMY010000098.1:0-7263 GCA_964601295.1 uncultured Thermoplasmatales archaeon
TGATCTACGGGTTATGGGCCCGTCGGGATTTCCTGGCTACCCCACCCCGCTATAGTTAGCTTAAGGAGGTCTGTAATAGTGGGAGGTCTCATATAAACTTTATTAGTCGCTTATCGTAGTGGCTCAATTGGGAAATTATTTTAAATAGGTTTTCTTATTGTTTATTTGGGTAGATCGATATGTACGACAAGGAGATGAAAACTCATCTTGTTCGGGTACAGTCGAAGTTTCCCTCGGTGTGTACGCAATGTAAGGATCGTATTCCTCCTGATCAGTTGTTTTATCGTGAGGAGGGTGTTAAGGAACATTTACATTCGTTGATTGCACGGAATTTTTGTATGAAGTGTTACGCTCGGTATGGAGAGGGTGCGTTGTTGACCGGGAAGGTTTCTTCTGAGTAAGTAAAATTAGGTTTTTATGTACTGTTTTGGTGTTTCCAAAGGTTTTTGTCTGATGTGCGTATTCCTGTGTTCACATTTGCAGGGGTACCCGAGCCTGGTCTAAGGGGCAGGGCTTAGGACCCTGTGACGTAGGTCTTCGAGCGTTCGAATCGCTCCCCCTGCACTATAATAATCTGGTTGGTTGTAATACGGTGAAGGTGATTGCGTTTACTGGGATGCCTGGTTCAGGTAAATCTGAGGCGGTGCGTATTGCTAAAGAGAACGGGTTACCCATTGTTCGTATGGGTGATATGGTATGGGATGAGGTGAAATCCCGTGGGTTGCCCTTGGATGATGCGCATGTGGGTCGTGTGGCACATGATATGCGCAAGCAGCATGGGATGGATATCTGGGCAAGGCGGACTCTTGAATATATTCAAACAAATTTGAAGGAGGAGTCATGTCTGGTGATTGACGGGGTGCGTAATGGTGAGGAGGTTGCGTTTTTTAAGCAATATCTGGGTGATGATTTTCAGGTGATTGCGATAACTGCATCTGAGGATGTTCGGTTGAAGCGTATTTTGCGTCGTGGTCGTGCTGATGATGGGAGTGTTGAATCGTTTAAAGCGCGTGATAAACGGGAGATCAGCTGGGGCTTGGATAGGGTGATTGCTGGTGCTGATAGGGTTATTTCTAATGAAGGAAGTCTGGAGGGTTTTCAAAAGCAGATACAATCGGTTTTTGCTCAGCTGTAACAGCTGCTTGTATGTATTGGGGGGAATCGATATGCTTATCTAGGTTTCTTTTGATTCTCCGCACGGATGAGTATGTTTGAGGCGCGTGTGACGGTTCGGTTGAAGAAAGGTGTGACGGACCCGGAGGGGGCTAATACGTTAAAAGCATTGCATTTGTTGGGTTTTGATATGGTGACTGAGGCGAAAACATTGCGTGTGTTTGATTTATTGGTTGAGGGGAAGAGTAAAAAAGAGGTGCAGGAGAAGGTTGAGGAGATGTGTCAGCGGTTGTTGACGAATCCGGTGATTCATACGTTTGATATTGATATACGTGCTGTGTAAGAGTAGATGTGTTGTGGTTGTGATGACAGCGGGGAGTGCGGATCAGGTGTTGGTTGATGGGTTGTTTCAGAGACGCCCGGTGGGTTTTGAGTTGTTTGATGTGGATGTGTTCTCCGCGGATGAGAAGCAGTTGATGGCGGTTAGCCGGCAGATGGGATTGGCGTTGGCGTTGCCGGAGATGCAGCGTGTGCAGCAGTATTTTAAGGAGAAGAATCGGTTGCCGACGGATGTGGAATTGCAGGCGGTAGGGCAGGCGTGGTCTGAGCATTGTTGTTATAAGTCTTCGAAGGTGCCGTTGAAGCAGTATATTTATGGTATCGCTGAGGATAAGATTGTGGCTCGTGAGGATGCAGGTGTTATTGAGTTTGATCAGGATCATTATTATGTAGCGGCGTTGGAGTCGCATAATCATCCATCTGCTATTGAGCCGTATGGTGGCGCGGCTACTGGTGTAGGTGGTATTGTTCGTGATGTTGTGTGTATGGGTGCTCGGCCGATAGCATATGTTGACCCATTGTTTTTTGGGACATTGGATTATCCGTTTGAGAAGTTGTTGAAGGGGGTGAAGCATCCACGGTATTTGTTCCGTGGGGTGGTTGATGGGATTCGTGATTATGGGAACCGTATCGGGGTTCCCACGCTTGCAGGTATGGTGTATTTTCATGAAGGATACACGGGGAATTGTTTAGTGAATGTTGGTTGTCTGGGTATTGTGCCGAAGAAGGAGTTGATTCATAGCCAGGCGAAGGCACCAGGTAATGTGTATGTGTATGTGGGTGGTAAAACAGGTCGTGATGGTATTCATGGGGTAACGTTTGCGTCTGCGGAGCTTACTGATGAATCCGAGGAGAGCAGTCGGTCTGCGGTGCAGGTAGGTGATCCGATTACTAAGGAGCCGGTGATTCATGCAACACTTGAATGTAACCGTAAAGGTTTGTTGGAGGGGTTGAAGGATTTTGGTGGCGGTGGGCTGTCATGTGTGTGTGGTGAGCTGGCGTATGCCGCAGGGTTTGGTGCTGAGATTCATCTTGATGATATCCCGTTGAAAGAAGAAGGGTTGTCACCGTGGGAGATATGGGTGTCTGAGAGCCAGGAGCGGATGATGTTTCTAGTTGATCCAAAGAATGTGGATGCCGTGTTGCATATCTGTAAACAATGGGATGTAAATGCAGTGGTTGTCGGCAGAGTAATCAAAGAGCAGGTGGTCCGGGTGTTTATGCAGGATGAGCAGATTTTAGAAATGGATCTTGAGTTTATGACTGGTGGCCCGGTGTATGATACCTGCCAGCGGCCGTTTGTGCCTCCGAAACCGCAGCAGCAGGCTCGTGACCCGGTGTTTGAGATACCTGATCTTAATAGGATGCTTCTGCAGTTGGTAGGGTTGCCTACGATTGCATCAAAGGAATGGGTGGTTCGTCAGTATGATCATGAAGTCCAGGGGAACACAGTGATTAAACCCTTGCAAGGACGGTTGGGTATGGAAGGGCATGGTGATGCCACGGTGATAAAACCACTTGAAAACTCTTTTCGTGGGCTGGCGGTTACCGCGGATGTAAACCCACGGTTCATGGAACGTGACCCGTATTGGGGTGCATGTTCAGCAGTTGATGAAATCTGCCGTAACCTGGTATCTGTTGGAGCCCGCCCTGATTCATTGCTTGATTGTTTGAATTTTGGGAACCCTGAGAAACCTGAACGTATGGGCGAGTTTTACGAGGCTTGTCATGGTCTGGGTGATACCGCTCGAAAGTTGCAGCTGCCGTTTATGTCCGGGAATGTAAGTTTTTATAACGAGTCAGCACAGTCCACGGTTCCACCAACCCCGCAGCTGATGGGTATTGGTATCATGGAGGATATACGTCGGTGTGTTACCAGTGACCTTAAACAGGAGGGTAACCTTTTGTATCTTGTAGGGAAAGACACGATGCAGGAGCTTGGCGGCTCTGAATATTACCGGTGTATGGGTGTTGATGGTGGTATTGTCCCACGGGTTGACACACGTGTTTTGAAACAGTGTATTGAGGGGTTGCTTACGGTGATGTCGGATGGTATGGTTGCATCATGTCATGATGTTAGTGAAGGTGGTATCGGGGTGTGTCTTGCTGAGATGGCGATAGGTGGCAATCTTGGTGTTGATGTTGATATGGATGCTATATCTGGTAATCTGCGTGTGGATATGAAATTGTTCTCTGAATCTAACACCCGGTGGATCGTTGAAATAGACAGAGATAAACAGCAGCGGTTTGAGAACGCATTGAAAACCAAGAAAACACCATTTATTCAGCTTGGAACGGTTACAGGAAGTAATCTTCTTGTACGTGATGGCACGAAGAAATTGATTTCGCAGGATGTACCCGTGTTACAGAAAACGTGGAAGCAGCCGTTATGGGATATCATGGGGTAGCACAACATTTTTTATATAGGCTGTGTTTATAATTATATGATTGTGATATGAGAAAAGCTGCCATATTTGTTTTGTGCCTGCTGCTTTTGGCATCTAATGGTGCTCTTGGTTTGTATTACAATGATGCTGTTTATGATAAAGATAATGTTTCCGATGAGACTACGTTAAAAGGGATAAAATATGAAAAACGGATGTACGATTACACACAATATTACCAGGGGTTTCAAAAAACCCAGGTGAAAGATACTACTGCATCGGAGTTAGTTTCTCATGCATCAAAAAATAATCCAACAGCTACTGATCAACAGGCTACATTAAGTTCTATAGTAGATATTTGTTTAGTTGATCATCAATGGCCACAACAAGGATACAATCAACAACATACAGGGCGCAGTCCTTATAGTACTGCTGATAACCCGGGTACTGAAAAATGGCGGTTTCCAGCTGGTGATTGGTGTGATGGATCACCTGTCATCGCTTCTGACGGAACAATTTATTTCGGATCAAGTGATGATTATTTATATGCTGTAAATCAAGATGGTACGTTAAAATGGAAATATGATGCCAGCAGAGCATTTGGTGATTTTGGAAGTCATCCAGCAATTGGTGAAGACGGAACCATTTATATTGGATCTAAATTTGGTAGTACTATCTTTGCAGTGTATCCGAATGGTACAAAAAAATGGTCCTTTGGAACACCTGATATTGATACATCAATAACACTTGATGACAATGGTGTACTCTATTACGGACATTGGGAAGGTGTTGATGCACGGTATCCGAATGGGACGATGAAATGGCGGTTTTATACTGAACAACCTGATAGTTATGTGATGTCAACACCGGCAGTGGATGACAATGGCATTGTGTATTTTGGATCGCATGATAACTATATCTATGCTGTTTATCCTAATGGAACTTTAAAGTGGAAGTTTCTAACTGATGGTTGGGTGCATGGTTCACCGAGTATTGGTACTGATGGGACGATTTACTGCGGTTCAGATGATGATTATCTCTATGCATTATACCCAAACAATGGGACACAAAAATGGAAAGTTCAGTTAGCGTCAGGTATGCGTTCAAGCCCGTCCCAAGATAAAGACGGGAACCTCTATTTTGGAGTTTGGGAAAATAAGATTTATTCAATTGCACCAGATGGTTCCATACGCTGGGAATTTACCATTGGTCAACGAAGTGGCGTATGGGGATCAACAGCGACCATTTCTGATGATGGAACATTATATATCGGTGTCTGCCTTGAAATTGGTAGTTTAGGTGGCGGTGAAATCATCGCCCTTGATTTGGATGGCAACCTTAAATGGCGTAAAACGATTTGCGACAGTGTACTCTGTTCTTCGCCGGTAATCGATGTGGATGGTAATGTGTATATCTGTGCTTCAAATGATCTTGTTGGTGGAGGAGCGCCAGGATATCTTCATGCCTTTGGTGCTGTTGAAAATAATCAACCACCTGAAACACCAACAATTGATGGACCAACAGAAGGGGAGATAGGAACTGATCTGAAATATGTTGTACGATCTGATGATATGGATAACAATCCCGTATCATATTATATTGACTGGGGTGATGACACAAACTGGCAGTCATTAGATTTCGAACCGGGTATTTCTATACCACGGTATCATGCATGGGATCGACAGGGAAACTACACGGTTAAAGTCAAAGCGATTGACTCATGTGGCTTAGAATCAGACTGGGCTACACTGGAAATAACCATGCCTAAAAACAAACCAATTTTAAATGTACTGCAGCAATATTTCTCAGTTCTCAATAAATATTTCTATTAGAAACAAAGATTTTTTTCATTTAGGATATTTGTATTTCCACAAAAGAGGCTGGTACAAAACTATTAAAAGAACTGCCACTGATACATTATGCAGTGATGAACGAACCTTTGCTGAACCCCTTTGGGGTGATGATGAAGATCTTGAGTGCTGAAAGCAGATATCATTTTTTTAGAGATATCTGCTTAGCTCCTCAGCAATTTTCTGTAAAAACACACTATCCTTCTGAGTGAAAACGTTAGGGATATCAGAATCAATATCAATTTCACCAACAACCATTCCCTGTTTTTTTATGGGTACCACAATCTCCGAGCGAGTTGAACAAAAACACGCCAGATACCGGTTATCACTAGCAACATCACCAACAACCTCCACATCACCAGACGCTGCAGCAGCACCACAAATACCCGTACCAACAGGAATCCGGGTGTGCTCTGTAGCATGCGCACCCTTCCACGGGCCTAACACCAAATCTGATCCCTCTACACGGTAAATCCCAATCCAGCTGTACTGCTCAAAATGATTAAACAAATACGATACCACTGCATCCAACACCTGTGAAGACTTTGTTTCCGCAATAATTTTTTCTACTGCTTTCTCTGCCAGAGCGTAATCCATCCTATCTCACTCACGTTTGTGCATAATCAGTTAAACTCGTTTGATGATCACGCGGACCTGCTGACACCAGCTGAGACGAGGGTTCACTAGGCAGCTCAATCCGACCATACTCGCCACCACCACCCGGGTGAATAACCACGCGTTTCTCACGGAACGCTAAAATCGCTTCGGTTATCGCCGGTGCAGTCACCCGACCTACTGCTTCAATATCGGCATCCAACAACACTGTAATCTCGCTTCCAAACGCATCAATTAGCTCATGCCAGCGTTTCGACACGGTCTGCGTAAACGGTGTATGCTGCCCTACCGCCTTTGTAATAATCTCAGATAATGGTATCAAATGCACATACCCTGGTCGATGATCAGGATGACGACCCAGGGGAAGATCAGCCATCTCAAAAATACGGTCCTTCACCCCTTTTTTAATGCGTTTCCCACACTGACATCGCCACCGACGACGCTCCGCCTCAGCCAATGTATAATGCGTATGACAGGACATACACGCGGATTCGTGGTACTTTCCTTCTTGCGGCGGTAATCCAACATTGAGAACAGGTTTTCTGCCACCGGTGCAGAGGATTGCTTTCTTTATTTCATTAAAGGTTGCATCTTGCATCTCAAATCGATTAAATTCTCGTCCTAAGCGAACAGGGTGTGGGCTGTGGCAGTCTGAATTGGTGAGAAACGTCAACCGATGCAACTCAGAAATCATATCCGCAAAACCTGTATCAGCACTCAACCCTAGCTCCACAAACGACACATACTCTGCTAAATCCCCATAACAATGTTCTAAGGAATCATGATATGCGTACAACGCCGTCCACGGCGTAAACGCATGCGCTGGACCAATTAACGCATCAACGTCCTTAGCAAAACCTGCCAGCTGCACACCATCAAGCCGTACATTCGGCCGCCCATCAGTCTCCAAGTTTTTAGAAAAAACCTTGATTTTCTCCTTAAAACTATCCACTGAACTCACA
>CAZRMY010000099.1:0-7155 GCA_964601295.1 uncultured Thermoplasmatales archaeon
TCCCAGGGACGAGAACTCCCCGAAGGTCTTCCAGGTGGAGACGGCCATGGGGGCCCCTACATCAGCAACCACCACGTAATACCAAGGCACAAAATGCGAATCAGCATCACGATCCGGTTTAATCGTCATACCACCAGGCATATGATACCCTAACGATTCATCATTCTGAGGATCTTTATCATAAATAACATACGGATACTCCACCCAACTCGGCATCTCACACCCATACTTAACCACACGCACAAAATCCTTAGACAACACTGCACGTTCCTTTTTCGCACGACGCACAATATCCTCACAAGAATTACAATTCTTAAAATACTTAGTCAACGTCTGCGCAACAGACTTCACCCGGCAGATCGGCGGCATAATCTTCCTCTGAAACGCACCACGAATCAACGCCATATGATCCCACATACTCACCGCACCAGAACTCAACAACAACTCAAACGGCATACCCGTCGTAAACGCTAACGGCAACGCCTGCTGCAACAAATGCAATGTCACCCCCAGCTGCTCCTGCACATCCTGCTGATTATACCGTAATGTACGATCATCTAACTTAATCTGCGCTGGCGTCAACACCATCCGGTTAGGAATTACCACCCCCAAAAACGGCGCCACCGATTTCAAACTAAAACTATCTAAAAACGAATAAAACTTACGTGCAGCAAGATACGTATCAAAACTCGATGGATACATCACTGCAATCTCAGAACCCATCCCAAAATGAAAAGATTTATCAAACTTACAAAACCGATCACAAAAATCACGGAAACATTCAATCTGATCCTTAGACAAACTCTCAATCCTATGCTTCAACACCCACATAACCCGACGATACACCATCAGATTATCAAAACCCAGAATATTATGACCTGAAACAATATCACACTGTTTCACCCGTCTGCAAAACCCATACAAGTTATCAATTTCCTCATCCACCGACCGCGCAAGACACTGCCGAATATCTATATCCTTCCAATCACCAGGGCAATCAACAATATCAAACGCAAACTCCTCACCCGCAAGATCCACCGCGGACTCAAAACAAACATCAAAACACGCCTCACCAATAATATCAACCGGCACATCCGTAACACCCTCACCATACTTAGTCGTCTCAATATCATAAATCAACACACGTACATCACGTTTACACCCACCAGTATCATACAGCCATGCAGTACCATCCGCTGCCAAATCAACCAACGCCCGCTCCTGATAACGAATATCATGCTCAGCAGTAAACAACCCCTCCTCAAAAAACACATAATCACTCACCTCAGGGACCACATACGATTTCTTTGTAAACACCTTAAAAACCTTACGCTTAAGCTGAAAATCCCAAAAACTCTGATAGGTTTCAACATCACCAATCGACTCAATCTGCGCCAACGGCACCTCCTCCGAACGGTTCCGCTTCCATTTCTCAACCAACTTCTCTCTCGCCGTACCACTATCAACATTATTAGGAGGAAACACCAAAAAATACGGGCGATGCACACCTCTGATATCCACTGGATCTTTCCCCTTGTAAAACAACAAATCAGATGACAGACCTACCAACAGCTCGTTCATACCAAACTAGCCCCCGCATAGGCAAATACACAATCACTACTTAAAATCTTAGAAATAAAAACTTAAATGCACCCGCGCTATCCTTCTATCGAGCACACCCATGTCAACACAAATAGTATACTCAAAGGAATTCAACAACCATGATGACACCTCTCATCCAGAAAACGCCCGACGACTAACCCTACTCTACCAAGCACTAGAAAACTCGCCCCTACATAAAGACATTGGATACATACAACCATCACTCCTCGATGAAGAACTACTCTACGAGATACACTCCCCTGAAATGATCGAACGAATCAAAACCATCAGCGACGAAGGAGACGCCTGGCTAGACCTAGACACCTATGTCTGCAAAAACGACTACTACACCGCACGCTTAGCAGCAGGTGGCATCGTAAAACTCACACATAACATACTCGCCGGAAAAGCCACCAATGGCTACGCACTTATACGACCACCGGGACACCATGCCACAAAAAACCGATCCATGGGATTCTGCCTCTTCAACAACGCCGCACTCGCCGCACACGCAGCAACAAAAAAAGGAAAACACGTCCTCATATTCGACCCCGATGTACACCATGGAAATGGCACCCAAGATATCTTCTACAACAGATCAGATATCCTCTATCAATCACTCCACCTCTACCCACATTTCCCCGGCACCGGTGATTTCACCGAAACCGGAACCGAAGATGGAAAAGGATACACCATCAACGCCCCACTCCCCTATGGCACCGGCGATCAGACCGTGTTACATCTCATGAAAACAATTTTTCTGCCCATCGCCCAGCAATTCAAACCAGACCTCATCATCATTTCAACCGGTTACGATGGTCATCATACCGATCGACTCGGCGGGTTACGTTACACTGCTAATCTCTACGGCAAACTCATCCAGCATCTCCAAACAATACAACCAAAAATACTTTGCACACTTGAAGGCGGATATAGTCTCAACTGGATCGATAAATGCTTTCTCTCAGAAATCAGCCAACTTCTAGAGAAACCAAAAACATTCGAGTACACGGCCTCAGAAACACCACGTAATACAGCAATTGCTAGAAAACTCAAACAACACATACACCAATATTGGGATATATAACCAAAAGAATTAGTGTAGTTAGTCGAAAATCATACCCATACCCGATGCCGCCGAATCCTCCTGCTCCTGAATCTTCTTATCAACAGCACTTGCTTCTTTTGCATCAAGCTTCTTAAAAGAAAATTCTTTCGCCAACTCTTCAGCACGTTTTAGCCCCTGCTCGCTACCTTCGATACGTAAATACACCACATCCTTATCAATATCAAGAGCTTGAGCATCACGGGTAAGAATACTTTGCCTGCTAACCAAATCATCTTTGGTTATTTCATTGATTTTAACTGCTAAATCAGATTTTACTTCAAAGATACTATAGGCCATAACGAACCTCCTATCGCTGCCTGTGTAACAGCAAGAGATATTTAAAATTAATCTCCTTTTGATTAAGGATAGAAAGTATTTATTGTAGTACATTCCATCCACACTTGTTTACTTACATCTAACCTATTTTGTGGATAGACAAAATCAATGAGAAAACTATAAATCCTATTATAGTATTAATTGTTCGATAGAGAGGATGGGAACATGAAAATATACACAATGTTCGTTATGGTTTTTCTCATGATATCATGTGTTACAGGTTTTTATAAAGTGCCGACGGCTAGCAGTGATAGTGATGGGATATACGTAAATGGATCATATTTCGGAACTAGCGACGGTAGCGCCGACAGGCCATATACGACTATTCAACGTGCAATAAATGTTGCACAAAATGGTGATACCATCTGGATTTTTAGCGGCGTATATGAAGAAGAACTTGACATTAATAAACAGGTGAGAATAATCGGTGGCATTGATGAGGAAGAAACTATCATTACAACTACACTTAGTACTGGGAGATATTTAATTGAAATTAATGCAGATGAGGTCACCTTAGAATCGGTTACTGTTAGAGATTATGAAGGTTATCTTACCTCTCCAATTGGAGCATTTATATCTTTGCAATCTTCAAATAACAGAATCAATGGGAACAATATTGCTGATGCTAATGTAAACGGAATTTATATTCATGCAAATTCAAATAATAATCTTATTAATGGAAACAGAATCAATAGAACAAAGACAGGAATATGGGCGTATTCTTCAGACACAAACGATATCACAAATAACATTATAAAAAATTCGACTGAAAACGGAATTGAATTGGAAGCTTCTTCAAATAATAACATTTTGTATGGGAATACTATTGAAAATTCTGCTTCTTCAGGTATAAAAATAGCTAATTCAAACAATGTGAATATTACCAGTAATAGCATTACTTTATCAGAGTATTATGCACTCCATGTGCTTAACAGCCTTAATGCCTATATCACAAATAACCACATAAACGACAATCCTGGTGGTGGCTTGTATCTAAGTTCATCTCTAAATACGGTCCGGAATAATACTTTTCAGGGAAATACAAGAGGTATAACCCTTGTTGGAGATAGCAATGTGATTCATAATAATTCATTTATTTCATCCTCTTCATCAGGTATATTTGCTCAAGGCGGCTCTTCAGATAACTTATTAGATTTAAATGACTTTAGGGATAACTCTGTTGCTGCTACAGATAATGGCGAGAATCAATGGTATGACAATGACCAGGGCAATTATTGGGATGACTACAACTATATTGATGTTAATCCTGAGGAGAATCCTGATGGAATTGGCGATAGACCGTATACACGAAACGGTGTTTACGACCCCTACCCGTTAGGATATTTTTTAAAACCGCCAAATAAACCATCAAATCCTTCTCCTGCAGACAAAGAAACTGATGTGTCACTTGATATAACATTAACCGTCCATGTAGAGGATCCAGATACTGAAGACGAACTAACGGCGTATTTTTATCGAGCAGACACAGATCAATTAATTGATAGTCAAACACAAAACCCTGTTAAACACGTGCAAAATAATTCAAATATACGTTGTGAATTTACATTGGGATTTAACACAACGTTTGCATGGTATGTAATAGTGGAGGATGAGTTGTTACAGAATAGATCGGATACCTTCTTTTTTTATACTACCAGCACACCTCCAGATAATGAGCCACCTGTTGTGGATATTGGAGGGCCGTATGCTGCAGAAATGGAGGAGACGATACAATTTGATGCCTCAGCTTCATATGATCCTGACGGAGAGATAGATTTCTATCGATGGAATTTCGGGGACGCAACAAGTGAGATTCTTAAAAAAAATCCGACTCATATCTATTACGATGTTGGGGAGTATATACTAACACTTACGATTATAGATAATAAGGGAGCAAGTCAATCAGAGACAACAACAGTGGTGATTGGTGAGCAAACCAATAAGCCACCTGTTGCTAGTATTTCTACGCCAACCACAGGGTTTGTCTCTGAGAGTGTTACCATTGAAAGTACAAGCACTGATCCGGATGGTGATCAGCTGACATACAACTGGTCTATAGATGGACAGTATTTTAATGGTGAAGAAGTTGAATATCAGTTTGATCAAGCGACTAGCTATGTCATAACCTTAGTTGTCTCAGATGGACAGTATGAGAATACCGCGAGCACTATTATTGATATAGCAGAAAGGGAGGATGAATCACCCGGGTTTGAATTTATCCTTGTTTTACTGTCTGTTTCTTGTATAATACTACTAAAAAGAAACAGAAACATACAAGGATGATTGACAGAGCCGATGGAGGGATTTGAACCCCCGGCCTGCTGATTACAAGTCAGCCGCTCTACCTGTCTAAGCTACATCGGCAGTATTGTTTTTCTTAGCGGTAATATCCAGTGCTATATAAAATTCATGTGATGCATAGGTTTTGATTTTAGTTACTGTAAAGGAGGTTAGAATGGCGTGATACTGTTCTGCAAGGTTTTTTAATTTGGTGATTTTTTCAGGGATTTTGTTTTCTGGGAGTATATCATAATAATGGATGGCACAAGGTTTTGTCGCGTATGTTAGTGCTAGCGGGAAGAACTGGTATGCTGAGAAGGGCAGATTCATAATGATTCTGTCTATGTTTTTGTCAATGGGGTGGTTAAGATCTTGTATATTACTGTGGATGAGTGTTATTTTGTCGAGTACATTATTTGTGGTGATGTTTTTTTGAGCTAGTGCAATTGCTTTTGGGTTGTTGTCGATACTGTAAATTATGTGTGGGTGTGCGTGTTTTGCTATCATTATTGAGAATGGGGCGACACCGGTGAACATGTCGAGGATGGTTTCACCGGGTTTTACTAGTTGTGTGATTCGTTTTCGTTCGTTTGCTAGCCGGGGTGAAAAATAGGTTTTTTCTACATCAACAAGTATTTTTAAACCATACTCTTTGTGGATAGTATGTGTGTTTTGTTTGCCGGCGAGATGTTTTATTGTTCGTGTGCGGTATTCTCCTGATACAGGGTGTATCTTGCACACAGTTTTTATGTGTGAGTGTGATTGCAGTAGTGCTTCTCCGATGTTGCGTTCGTGCTCTTGGAGAGCTTGTGGTATTTTTATTAGCAGGATATCTCCTATTATATCGTATGATGTGGGGAGATTGTGTTCAAGGTGTTGTGGGAGATGTATGAGTTCTTTGTAGGAATGTGTTTTTTTGGGCCTGATGTGGAATTGTGTAGTAACAAGTGTGCCGTGGTAGTGGTGTTGGTTTAATCTGGTGTGTTTTAATGGAAATATTATATGATCGGAGTTTTTGATTGGTTTTAGTTTTGTGTCTAGTAGGTGTGCTTTTAGTAGTTGTTTGCGTGTTGATTCCGCGTGTTTTTTAAGAGTTTTCATGCCGGTGCATGTGTGTTTCATTGTGTCCGGTCCTTTGTCTAATTTTATCAAAAATACTTGGTTACTTATATTTTTTGTTAAATCCAATCGATTACTTGGATAAATATATTTTTTATTGAGCTATCTGAATTAAATAAAATCCTACAAGATATAAACTCCTTGCCTCTCATTGTGCGTTCAGCTATGTTGTGTTATACTACTAAGCTAATAGGGTTATCTATTGCCTCTCATATTTTAGTTTAATACAACAGACTATGGAAACGTGAGTCCCGCCTCCCGGATTTGAACCGGGGGCCTGCCGGTAACAGCCGTAGGGTCTACAGCCGGCCGCTCCAGCCAGACTGAGCTAAGGCGGGAATAATGTAGGTGCGGAATATATGAGGGTATATTTATGTATTAAGGTTTCACCTAAGTTTTATCGCGATCTTTGTTATGATTATTTTGTTTTGAATTCTATTGATTAGCAGGATGTTTTTTCCCTTTAGAGAGGGATAGGTTCTCGGAGAAAATAAGATAGAGAAAAGCGTAACTTATATAAATAAGGTAGGTATTTACGGTGGAATGAGGTCCGGTGAGGACGTGCGGATGTACATGGCACTCACGGGCGCAACGCTCGACGGCGGCGAAGGCCAGGTCCAGATGAACATCAATCCGAACCAGGCTTCCGGCGAACAGGCGACAGACGAGTCAAATTAGCCGGACCTGTCTAAACGGATATTAAGTGTATT
>CAZRMY010000100.1:0-1686 GCA_964601295.1 uncultured Thermoplasmatales archaeon
CAGATGTTGCGGTTGCCTCAACCTGAAACGGTCCTCCGCCAATTATGGTGAAAAAATCAAAAGGCAGCTGTAAAAACAGGTTGCCGAAGAGATACACTCCGCCAGGTATTGGTCGAGTGATGGAGATTGAAAGGTTGACATCGGGGCTGCTTGAAGGTTGTTGTATGATAAGTTCGGGGTCGCCGAAAAGATTAGTCTGATAGTATACCCATCGCATACCGTTCTCAAGGATACGACCGAGGTTAGCTTCCTTGCTGATATGGTTGACGGGGCCAAGACGTGGAGGCATTTTGAGGTTCAGAAGTGTGTCATAAAATGAGGCGTCATACAGTTGCGATGGAGAATCAAGGGTGTCTTCACTGCCAAGTCCAAACCGTGAGTTCATAATAACGGCGACCGCACCGTGCGGTGTTTCAACAGTGAAATATTCTGCGGCGCAATCTTCTTCATAATAGGTATCCCGGTAACAGTTATCAAATGATCCTGCAAGGCAGGTTTGAGAGTAAAGGAAAAAATAGTCTGTGTTAATCAGATTAGCGATATCTGAGTTCTTAAGTTTCAGCGCGTAATCAACAAAACCATGACCAAGATGGTTGATAAGATGTGGTGGTGCGTTATTTAATAGATGTATCAGATCAGATTTATGCCATTCATTGGGGAGATCCCGGTCGTACAGAGTATTCACCGTATAACTCTCTGGGAACAAGGGTTTGATGAGATCTTTGTAGTTAGCACCATAGGCTGAGACACCAGGGAACCCAAGGTATTCTCCAACCATGAGTGCTCTGCCATGATACAATGAATCATTGTTAGTCATATAGGATAATGTTTTCATAACAAAGTTAGAGAGTTCTTGCTGAGAATCAATGCAGGCTCGTCCCACATATACTTCAGCAAGCAAATCAGCTTCGTCTTCATCAGCAATATCATTACGTGACGCTGCTTCACCAAAATGGGCATCCATATCATAGTTGAAATTACCATCAAGACAAGCATAATATACATCAGACGGGAGATCATCTTCCTCAAATGCGATACTCCCTAGAGGTAACCCGGTTTCATTTGCGTATAATCCCCGAAGGGGCACTATGTTATCAGCAGGCGTGTATCCATCCGCATCTCCACCTAAAAGCACATACGTCGTATTCCACTGAAGATGCGCCATACGAATAAAATTCCGAATTTGCGCCTGGGTATCATTGAAACAAGAGAAATTATGTGTTATCATACTCGTATAATAGGGGTTTGACGGAGTATTATCACCCCATGTACCATTCACCCAAAAACTCGCATTGGACGTGATTTCTTCAACAGTCACAATAGCACCATTGATTCCACGTGCCGCTTTTTCATCAAGCAAATCCTGAAACGTATATTCTCCATTGCTGTTTTTGAATTCTTCAGAGGTGATAATTACATACTGGGCCTCATCAGTTAGTGGAGATGTTGAGGTGGTAACTGGATAACTGGTCAGCATTTCTGGATTGTCAACATACTCAATAATTCGAGTATGTTCTGTATACCGATTCAGATGCGGGGTTTGTGATAGTGATGGTTTTGTCGTAATAATTATATTTAGAGCTGAGTGGAAAATCAACTCGCCCGTAGCAGGAATATACTGGACCGGATAAACATTTACAACCGCAACAGAGTACCCATTAAGCGTATAGACACCGACAAGTCGGC
>CAZRMY010000100.1:1696-7055 GCA_964601295.1 uncultured Thermoplasmatales archaeon
AGAAAGAAGACGTATCAGAGGGTCTGGTTTCTTCCTGCATAACTTCACTTGATAACATAGAAGTATGGCTAAGATAATGACCCTGCTCAATGGTATACCCAGTACCAAGTGATTGAGACTGCAACGACTTAGCAGACACCGTATTAATATCTGTGTTGTATGGCAACAGAACACGAAGTGTTTTTACAGGAAACCGCGGTACACCCAGGTTATTTGTCACCGGTAATCCAGGTATAATAACAGATACACTCTCTGCATCTTGCGGAGTTACTGATAAATGTGGCTCAGAAAAATCCAGCTGCAACGAAATAGTATTATCCGCATCACTTGCGCCAGATAAAAACGGCGTAAAAAAACTACCAATGATCAATAGTAGTATCACAGTTAATATCTTAATAGAGTGGTGTTTCATAACTAAACCCCCAATCATACTATTAGTTAATATCATATATAAAAGTATCTTAAAATTCTGGTAAATCTTGTATCATAAAATTAAGAGTAAAAAATCAGATTAATTAATAGCGAATGGTGAAATCCCTAGATGTTCCCTTATAGTCTTCATAAACAACATCCATCTGAGTAACTTTCGCAGTTGGTGGTCCCGTTCTACACCAGGTGATCATTTCATCAACAGCACTGTCTGCTCCTTCAAAAACTGCTTCAACGGTACCATCAGATCGGTTGCGCACCCATCCTGTGAGATCCAGTTGCTGTGCTTTATCTCGGGTGCTCGCGCGAAAAAAAACCCCTTGCACTCGTCCGCTTATTATCACATGTGCTCGCGTGTTTACCATCTCCATGATATCCTTTTTTTCATTTTATGGTTGAAAACGAGTAACGGTACGGGGGAATGGGATAGCATCTTTAATAGTATCTAATCCACATATCCAGGCAACTACTCGTTCAACACCAAGGCCATACCCTGAATGCGGTACTGAACCATACCGTCGGAGATCAAAATACCACTCATAGTTACTAATATCTTCGCCCATATCACGGAGTCGCTGTTTCATATCATCAACATCGAGACTTCGTTCAGAACCACCTACAATTTCACCGTATCCCTTAGGTGCGATCATATCAAAACAAAGCGCGGTTTTGGGATCTGATGGATTACGAGGTTTGTAAAACGCCATGATTTCAACAGGATAATTAGTGACCACTACCGGTGTATCAAAATGGTTCATAAGGTTGTTTTCCTCAAGGGTACGTAAATCTTTCCCCCATTCAACAGCCATGTTTTCTTCTTCATCAAGAATACGAAGCGCCTCAGTATAGGTGATACTTGGAAACGGGGTTTTAACAATATGTTTCAACTCAGCAATATCTTGATTGAGAATTTGCAGCTCAGCCGTATTATGTTCAAGGACTTTTTTAAGAATAAAACGTACTTCATCTTTAGCTATCTCTGTTAAGTCTTCCAAAGTAACCCATGCAGCTTCCATTTCAGCCATCCAAAACTCAGAAAGATGCCGCGAGGTCTTAGAACGCTCAGCTCGGAATGTTGGACCCATGTTATAGATTCTTTCCAACGCAAAAATACCGGCTTCTGCATACAGCTGCCAGGATTGAGATAAATACGTTTTTTCATCATAGTATTTTACCTCAAAAAGCGTCGAGCCACCCTCGCATTGATTTGGTTGTAAAACCGGGGCGTCAAACTCATAATAGCCCTGTGAACGGAAAAACTCATGAATCGCACCAACTACGGTAGATCGTATTTTGAGTATCGCAGTAAGTTTTTGTGACCGAATCCAGAGATGCCGCTGATCAAGCAAAAATTCTGGGCTTTGATCTTTGACAATCGGAAACGGCTCAGCGAAATCTAATACTGTAAACTGTGATACCTGGATTTCATATCCACCTGGTGCACGTTTATCAGATTTTACCCTCCCTGTTAATTGTACCGATGACTCAATTAATGCCTTTTTTGCATCTTCAAACTCACTATCTGGCAGATTCCCCTTTATAATTGTTGCCTGAACGGTACCACTTGCATCACGTATCACCGTAAACACGATATTGCCACTACTACGTGTCCGATAAATCCAACCAGCTATGCGTACTATTCTATGCGTATATTTACCTGAAAATATCTGCGCTATAGGAATCCTGTTTTGCTTAACCATACCAACTCTCTCAACATGGGATAGATTTCCCTGTTAAAGCAATTACGGTGTACCAAACACCGCAATTTAGCAGTAACAACTTAAAAAAAAGTACAAAAACATTAGGTCACATTTCCAAAAAAAACTGGTCCAATAACGCTTAAATAGGGGTGCTTGTATTATTGGCTTACTTTCCCCATATAAATCTCTTAATAATTAAAATTAGTTATATACCGAGGTTATAATCGTGGCTGATAAAACAAAAAAGGAAGAAACAAAACCTACAGACACCAAAGAAAAACAATTTGATACAGAATCTGTAGAAAACGCAAAACAAGAAACTAACGAAAAAAAAACAGAACCACAACAACCAACAGACACATCAGACACTGTATCTGAGACAGAGTCACAACAAGCTGAAAAACAAGAAACCAACGGAGAAGTAGCAAAAAAAACAGAACCACAAACACCACCCGCAAAAGACACAAAAAAACCAGCGAAAAAAGCAGATAAACCAGACAAAAAATCAGAAGGAACAACGCAGCCACCAAAAGAAGGAAAAAAAGAACACGATGACGATTTCAAATACATAGTTCGTATTGCAAACACAGATATCGATGGGGAAAAAACCATCCAATTTGGTATTGCACAAATTAAAGGCATCGGGCGTCATTTAAGCTCGCTTATTATCAAAAAAACAGGTATTGATCAAAATACTAAAGTCGGTAATCTCACGGACAAACAAATCGACCACATCAAAGAAGCATTAGAACACCTCTCAGAACACGCACCTGACTGGATGATGAACCACCGCAAAGAAATGCAAACCGGTAAAAACCTTCATTTGATAAGCGCGGATCTAGATATGCGCATCCGTGATGATATCAACCTGCTGAAAATGATACGCTCATACCGTGGTGTCCGCCATGAACGAAATCTACCCGTACGAGGACAACGAACACGAGGCAACAAACGAACAGGATTAACCTTAGGAGTATCTAAAAAACGAGAGTGAGTAACCTATGGGTAGACCAAAATTTCCCCGGAAGAAATACGACACACCACTACACCCTTGGAAAGAAGAACGCATAAAAACTGAGCGGGAACTCCTCAAAAAATATGGGTTGAAAAATCACCGCGAACTCTGGAAAGCAAAAACCCGGTTAAAACGATACCGGCAGCAATCCCGTGACTTACTTGCAAGAGTAGGGGGTGCTGATGCACAAACCAAAAAAGAAACTGATCAACTACTATTACATCTCACCCGACTAAGCATACTCCCACAAGGCTCATCACTAGACGACGTACTAAGCCTTGAAACTGAATCATTACTCTCACGACGCCTACAAACCCTGGTCTATCTCAAAGGACTGGCAAACACGCCACACCAAGCCCGTCAGCTCATCACCCATGGACACATCGCAGTAAACGATCGTAAAGTAACCGTACCGGGGTATATTGTTAGAAAAGACGAAGAAAGCAAAATATCATATACCACAAAATCAGTGTTAAATGAATCATCTCATCCTGCACGACCAAAAACAGACACCTACAACGGTTTCACATCTACAAAAAAACCTCAGAAAGAAGAAAAATCAGAAGAAACAACCACACCAGCTGAAGGACAAAAACCACCAAAAGAAGCAGAGAAAACCACGGAAAAACAAAAACCAAAAAAAGAAAAAACCACAGAGGAAACCAAACAAAAACCAGCACCTGAACCTTCCAAAGAACAAACACCAAAAGAACCCACAAAACCACCATCAAAAGATACTAAAGAAAGCAAACCAGTAGAACAAGAGAAACCCAAAGAACCCACAGAGACCAAAAAGGAGACTGAACCACAAAAAACACCAGAAAAAAAAGAACCAAAAGAGACTTCAGATAAACCACAGGAGGCGTCCTAACCATGGCTCGACGAGGAGTCGCACATATTTATTCATCATTTAACAACATTATTATCAGTATAACAGATCTTACAGGTGCTGAAACTATTACCCGCTGCTCTGGCGGCATGGTAACAAAATCCGCAAAAGATGAAGGCTCACCGTATGTCGCCATGAAAGTAGGGCAAACCGCTGCTGAAGCAGCCCTAGAAAAAGGTATAAACACCGTAAACGTTAAAATAAGAGGACGTGGAGGTAAAAAAGGGGGCTCACCGGGGAGAGGAGCACAAACCGCAATCCGCGCGTTAGTACGGGCAGGCCTAAAAATCGGTACCATCGAAGATGCAACACCACGACCACATGATGGAACCAAGCCCAAAGGCGGAAAACGAGGAAGACGTATCTAAAGAATCAAGGTGCCATACATGAAAGTTGAAACACATCAGATAACCGATGAAAAAGCTGTCCTTGAAATCGATAATGTTGAACCATATTTTATCAACGCGCTCCGCAGAATCATGCTTGCAGATTTACCAAAACTTGCTATAGATGATGTCATCATTTATGATAACACCAGCCCGTTATTTGACGAAATAATTGCACATCGCCTCGGATTAGTACCTATTCCCACGGATCTTTCCTTGTTAACCTTCCGAACTTCCTGTACCTGCAACGGAGCAGGATGCCCCAGCTGCACTGTTCGCTACACCTTAAGCAAGGAAGGAAAAGGAATGGTTTACTCAGGTGATCTACAACCAGAGGAAAAAAGCTTTGCCATAGAGAAAGATACTGTCCCTATCGTTGAACTTGCCGAGGATCAACGGATAATACTCGAAGTTGAAGCGATATTAGGCCGCGGCAAAGAAAATGCAAAATGGCAGCCGGTACAGGCACCACGATTTGTCATGATACCTGAGATTACTTTTGATGAAAAAAAACAAGATGAGGTAAAAGAATTCATTGAAAAACTACCGAAAGGTATCGTAGAAATAAAGAAAAACAAGCTTGAATTAAAAGATATAAATCAACTTCCGGTGTTAGAATCATATATTGACACCGAGGATGTAGACTTTATTACAGTTACACGAAATCCAAACAAATATATTTTTGCCTACGAAACCGATGGTGCTCTCTCAGCTAAAAACGCCCTTGAAGAATCAATAAACATTCTTTTAGCAAAATACAAAGAGTTCTCTGAGCATCTCAAAAAAATCAAATAACTTATACATACCAGTATAAAGCATGCAGTATTTTTTAGTAACATTTTTGAAGCACACAACTGATTCAATAGCCTAAAATATCAAAAATAGCACGGGCCTGTGGGGTAGCTTGGTATCCTTGTAGCTTCGGGAGTTATAGACTTGA
>CAZRMY010000101.1:0-7035 GCA_964601295.1 uncultured Thermoplasmatales archaeon
TGCTGCTTTCCCATCCGTATACATCCCATTATCGAATTAATGAGAAGTATAAAATGAAATAGCTGTCCTGTTAAAATAGTCAGAACGGCATTCAGAAATCGATAAGGTCATCTACTGACACTTAATTAACAAAGTTAAGATGATATTTTATAAGAAATAATCAGAAAACACAGGAAACAACTAAAACACAAAATATACAACAACGAACAGCTGACAGAACCGGGATTCGACAAGGTATTTAGAGTGCTGTTAAACCAGTCTATACCGCTCATATTACTAGATTATTCGAGTCGTACCTATTAATGCGTTATTGTACAATTCTTACCAAAAAAAGTAAAGGTATGAGACGATAAATAGTCACCAGTTATTCTGCTATCTCAGACACATACAGATTCACACCTGTATGCCTGATACTTAATTCGCGAAGTACCTCAGGATCCTCAGGTGCATAACTCTTCCCTAGTTCTATGGTATATGCAAGTATGCCATGTTTACCATACATCCAATCACATGCATCACCTAACGTAGGATATAATTCTATAGATTGCCCAAGAAGATAACCGTTTATATCAGAGATATTCTCACCTATGGAAATAAATATATCTTCATCAGCTGCAGAACGCGGGGTATATCCCCAGGGATACAACACAAGCTCGCTATAAGTATGATACGTTAGACATATGTAGAAATCACGCGTTTCAACGAGATTTTTTACAACTTGTGTTTCTATTTCTGAGAAGGGTCGTGGACCATGATAAACTGCACTAGAATCTGCATACTGTGTGGATCTCAAATAAAAATTTGGGAATAGAAAAAGCAAAAACCATCGATACCCATAATTTCGGTTAAGGTCCACGCCATAAGACGTTACTCGCGGGCGGAAACCAAAGATACCATGATTTGGTGCACAGTTCTTACGAGTATTCGCTTCCACACCATCAGGATTAACCATAGGAACAAGGTATATCTCCCGTGAATCAAGCACCTCTCGCACTCGATCCTCAGACGGGTCCTCATCAACTAGACCATCACCATCATTATCTAAACCGTCAATTATATCTTCATTGACCGTACCATCTTCATCGTTATCAAAATTCTCTTTGCTGTAGTTTTCAACCATATAGGTGATAAAATAAATTAAAATCTCATAAGACGGTTTTTCATTACCATGGTGCGCACCCATCAACAAGATCTCCGGTTCATTTTCATCTAGTTCAACATTATCTGAAAGTTTAACCATCCAGATATCTCGTTCTTCATAGGTTTTCCCAAGGGATGTTAACGACATTATATCAGGATATTGATCATGAAGAATGTGAAACAGCTCAGTCATTTCCTGGTAAGTGTGATAAATACTAGAGGTAGCAACACCCGCATTTTGAGAAAGATGTGCTAATTCTTTAAGCCGTACGTCCGCTATTGTGTTAAACCAATCATTTCTTACCGAGGGTATTTCTCGATTTTGTGTTCCAAGTGAAAAAAAAGAATCATCTGGCAAACGCACAGCAGAAATTGAAGTTGAAAGCACAAGTGTAATCAGTATTCCAACACAGAGTATTGCAATAATTTTTTTCATTGTGTAATTACCCCCTGTAATTAGCAAATGGTACATCTCTTATATTAGCGTTTGTAGCATATAAATCTATTCCATACGACCTAGGCGTACTGCCTCATAACCACATAACAAAACGATTCAAGTGACCCTGGCTATTCGCCGCCCTAGCAGAAAAACAGCTAAATATCGGGGTACTGTTTGATTGCCTTTAGATAGTTTGAATTTCTGATTTTTAATAGTACTTGTATATGGCTGAGACAAACTGATGTCTATATTATCATCATTAATGATTACGCATTCGGTTAATGGATCAAACTCTAAGAGTTTATCAATATCAATCTGAGATACAACAAATCCAGTTTTTCCATGTAGTGAACCGGGTAATCGGATGAGGCGTTTGATGTCACAAGTTACGGGTTCATCTGTTTCACCAGCAGTAAGTTGGACTGCTGTTTTACGGATGGCTTTGTTTAAAAAAAATCTCTTAATGGTCCGTGATTGATCAAGGTAGCCGTTTTTGATACGTTGAATACGTTCTTCAGAGAGATCTCGCAGTAATTTTTCTGCGTCTGCTTGTTTTACACCTATCTCTTTCAGCCGGTTTATAGGATCGGGGCTTTCCATAATGTCAGTTACTAAACTTATAATTCCTCTACTGATGCGTCCTTTCCAACCTGGTTCTTCTGGTTTCGGCATTTTTAGTTGTTTCCCACTTGCATATGTTCGGGGACCATAGTGCTTTCTGTTTGTGGCTTTTTCACGAAATACAATGGTATCTCTAAGATCTCGCCCGGTGATATAGTCGACGATCTCTCGTCGCTCGCTGCTGTCTAAATCAAAGATTTTTGGGTCTTTGATATGGCAGTGGTAACCGCGACCACCACTAAAATATAATTCGACATATTTTTTGTTAAATCCAAAATCATCAAGGAGGAATTCGTGGACAAGTTTGATGAATTCTATTTTAACTTTGTCCAGTGATTGTTCGTAGGTCATGGTGTCAGCGTTGGGAAGATGATCTGAGTCAAGATCAAAGATAAGTTCTGCGCCCATCCATTTTTTTTCATCCATGGTTGAGGCATCGGGTGTTTGATAGTAAGCGCTTGAGTAGTAGGAATGAGCGGGGGCTTTTTCTGCTAGAAATTGGGTCAGTTTTTTGGATTTAGTAAAGGAAAGATGACGCATCATGCCTTTTCCACCGTAGAAAACAAATGCGTATTCGCGACGTGCAAATCGGTCTGGTAAGAGTGGAGAGTGGTTCTGATAGTACTGTTGAAAGGTGTTTTGAAGAAATGAAAGTGTTTTATGTTGCGTATTGGTAGTCATCTCGCCGTAGCTCTCAAATGACGTGAGGAGGATATAAATCTTTATCCCTGCTTGGAGATAAAGTTATTATGACTCGGTGATATTACAGGATGCGATATGACTGATATCATAGAAGACGAGTTATTTTCTTCCTCGGTGATAAAAAATATTCAGGCGTTGGATTTTGATTACGTACCAGAAGATCTTCCGCATAGATCTGATCAGTTACGAACGCTTGCGCAACTGTTTAAACCAGTGTTATCAGGGTTGTCTCAAAATGTTGTGATTCAAGGACCGGTTGGTACGGGTAAAACGGTTATCGCTAAAAAATTTTGTTCCTCGCTGGTTAAGATCGCGCGTAAACAAAGTAAAATCATTGAATATGTGCATATCAACTGTCGTCGGCGTTCAACGGAGGGACTGGTGCTGTTGGGTATTCTTAATTATTTTGATCCACGGTTTCCAGATCGGGGTTTTTCGGTGCAGGAGATGCTGCAGGTGTTGTATAAGCAGCTGGTGAAACGTGATGCGCAGTTAGTATTAGTGTTAGATGAAGCGGATGCGCTTTTGAAAAAAAGCGGTTCTAATTTGATTTATAGTTTGACGCGTTTTACTGATGAAAAACATCAAAGTAAGAACCCTATTTCTATCATAATGATTTCTCAGAAATCGTTAGCGGTATTGTTAGATGATGCATCGTTGAGTACGTTCAAACGGCAGAATGTGATTAAATTGGATAAGTATACTCGTGATGAGCTGTATGATATCGTTGCTCACCGAGTTCAGCTGGCATTTCATAGAGATACCGTTGCTGATGATAGCTTGGAGTTAATAGCTGATATCGCAAGTGAATGGGGTGATGCTCGTTTTGCTATCGAATTGTTGTGGAAGGCAGGGGTGTCGGCTGATCAGCAACATGTTCAACGGGTGGTCCCAGAGCATGTGCGAGCTGCAAAAGCAGAGACGTACTCGGTGGTAACAGAGACAAAGTTGCAGAATTTAACAAAGCATCAGTTGATCACCTTGTTAGCTATTGCTAAACGGTTGAAAAAGCAGGAAAACGCATATGTTAACACTGGTGAAGTTGAGAAAACATATGCGGTTACTTGTGAAGAATATCAGGAGATCCCTCGTGGTCATACGATGTTTTGGAATTATTTAAAGGAGATAGAAAACGCTGGTTTTATTAGTATGAAGCTCTCTGGTAAAGGGCATCTTGGAACTACGCAGCTTATTTCATTGCCGGATATTCCTGCCGAGGTTATTAGTGCTAAACTTGAGGAGTTGTTATAACAGTTATTCGTTTGTATAGGCGCATGATTTTCGAATGGGACAGGTGATGCACACTGGTTTTTTTTTCTTACATCTAGTTTTAGCGTGTACAACTATTAACGCATGGAGTTCTTTGTAAATACTTGTAAGTGTTGAGGTGGGAAAATTTTTTTTAAGATTGTCTTGGAAAAACAGTTGAATGTCATCATAATTTAAAGAAGTGTTGAAAGGAATCCTTTGGCTAAGGCGTTTGGTGTAGGCGTCTATAACAAAATATGGGAAATCTCCAGCGTAGAGCAGGATTGAATCCGCTGTTTCAGATCCTATTCCATTTAATGATAATAATTCATTTCGAAGTTCTGATTGTTTTCGATTAAAAAAGATTGATAGATCATTATTGTATTTGTTATTTAGATGCTCTGAAAGGTTTTTTAATCTATCTGCTTTTTGATTATAATATCCTGAAGGTTGTATTAATTTTTTAAGTGTTGATATATTGATATTTTTTATTGATTTTATATCAAGAGCCTTTTTTGTTTTAAGATTTTCAAGTGCTTTTTCTACATTAGTCCATGCAGTGTTTTGTGTTAATATTGCCCCTATCATTATCTCAAAACGTGGGTCTGTATTGTTCTTTTTATGATATTCTTGATCTATTGGCCACCAGTTTTGATTACCATAGGAGTTGATTAATATTTTATAAAGTGTTGTTGGAGTACGCAGCATAACATCTGGAACTTGTTATTTTTTTAAAGGCTAAAAAATTTATGAAAAAAATAGTATATGCTCTATGGTAAACAAAGTTTTTAGGTGGTATAGTTAGTGTTTTGTAATTCTCCTTCAACAGTGAGGTATTTGTCTAATTGCATGTTTATTGTTATTATATTTGCTATTTCTGATGAATAGGAATATTCAAATGTAAAATCATATTCTGAGGAGCTTCCACTTTTAATTAGTAGATTATATACATTATATGTACCTGCAGGAACTGTGATTTCTTCTTGACTTTCACAGAGTACTGGAATCATTGGTATTTCTGTATTTTGTTGTATTGTTTTTGATAAAAATCCTAGTATCCCGCCTATAGAGGCGGTAATCGTAATATTGGTTGAAGATAACTTCTGTTGATCTCCTACTGAAATTGGAAATGTGATCAAATTATAAGGGTTATCAAATTGTGCGGTAGTTGTTATCTGAAATGGTATAGGAATTGGTATTGGAATGGAATTAATATATGCAAGATACGTGCCTTTAATTTTCATATCAATTTGTGTGAAGCCAAAATCAGTTTTTCTACATATTATATTTCCAGATAGTTTTGTTCTTTTTGTTAGTGGTCCTGCAACTTTTATTATGTTATCCTCTAGTCTTAGAATACATGATAGGATCCCTCCAACTTGTCCGTTGATTGCTAAAATGTATTTCTCATCTGTTGAAGAAATAGCGCCTAGTTCCAACTCTTGAATTTGTCCATCAAAAGTTATATCTTGACCTGATTCATCGATATCGATAACTATTTTATTTATTGAATAGGTCCATTGATCGTTTATGCTCCATGGATCTATCAGTGCCACTGTTGAAGTAGTAGATGATCTACCATGTTGATCTGTGATTGTAACTGTTACGTCAAAGATACCTCGTTCAGAATAAGTATGTGTTGGTGTTGATCCACTACCCGTGGTTCCATCTCCAAAATCCCATTCATAAATTACAGTTGATGTGGGTTCTAAAAAAGATTCTGAGGCATCAAAGATTATTGGTTCATTTATATGACCGCTATATATATCAGAAATATATGCTTGAGGCGGCCATTCAAAAGAATCTGGATCATAATCAACCCAATCAATGTAGTAAGAGTCGATATTTAGACTTCCATATTCAATGTTGAAAAATCCATCGTATCCCCAATATGGACCCCAACTATTTTTACATATCCAATAACCACCATTTCCAATGCTATTATCATCGTGCCATCCTACTATACTGATTGCATGGTTAAGGCTTGATTCTTCTACATATGGATAATAATCAGTTGGATTGTTATGTGTTCTTCCCCAGTTAATAAAATCAGATGTAGCCTTGAAGTAACCCACTACAGGTCCATTTTTTAATATTACAGATTTTATTAAATCCCAATCAGATGATGTTCCACCATTAAGACTTGAATAATTAACATCAAGAACTGGTACTAATTGATTAACCCAATCAGGACATTTATCTTCACAAGGTATAGTGTCTAGAGCAGTATATGAAAAACATGATTCAAGAAGTGCTCCATTATGATAATTTCCTTCTTCAGATGTATCCATCATTAATATAAATGCATAATCAGACCAACCTCCATCGCAACTTCCTGCTTTAGGAAGACATGAGAGTACATATTGTTCTGAAAGATCGGGTTGTAATACAGCGGATCCCTCACGAATTTTAATTATGCTCTCAAATGCACTACAGGCTGCAAAATCCCAGCAACTACCACAGTTACCTTGGTTTTTCGCACATGTTGTAAAGTCCGCTCCATTTTGATCTTTCCAGCTGAATGAATCTGGAAGATGTGATGAAATTTTAACTCGTGTTTCTTTGTTACGATCAATATTTCGTAGTGGAACTTCAGTCATTACACGATACTGAGATAGATCATACTGATTTGTATTTGAAGTATCTGTTGAATCAATGTTACTACAGTTACATTCTGTTTCAATTTCTTGATTATCATTTAAACTAATCACATTAAAACTGTTTATAATGACAATCGTAATTATAATCGGAATGCATATTTTATTCATGATTTCGACCTATAATATAGAGTTAATGTAAATTAAGGTTAATTTAAAACTATTTATAATTTTCTATATTATATATTAATAAAATATTTTACACTAGAGGGAATACCTCTCTATTTT
>CAZRMY010000102.1:0-3011 GCA_964601295.1 uncultured Thermoplasmatales archaeon
ATATTTTAGCTTTATTTTTTCAAAAATTTCTTCAGCGGATATAGGCTCATGTGAAATTTGGAATATTTTTAAATCTAAATCATTCATAAGTATGACATAATAAGAGAATAATATTTAAATATTTCTCTATTTTTGTCATATTTAGGTGCTTTGTATTTTACCTAATTAAAGATAATTTGAAGCTTTTCGTAATATTATATAACGAAATATTTCTTAAAATTAACAGAAGAGCAGATTGAATTAGATTGCTCTACCTAGCTGAGCTACAAGCCCATAGAACCTAACCTGTGAACATAGGAGAAATAGAAAAAAAATATTATGTTTTATTCCTTCTCAAGAAATTTCTTAACCTCTTTCTCATCTAATTGCGAGAGATACTTTGCAGCTATTTCATCAGTGATATAAACATCTTTACCGGCTTGATAGATTTGCACGCCATCAGCCACAGCTTTTTTGCTATCAACGCGTAAAATTATGGGATCTTCAGCGCGAACATGTCCTGCTTCCAGCGCTTTTGAAACCGAACCGCTGAGATGTACTTTTTTGCGATCAATAGGATGAAGACCACCCTCAAGGATAATCTCTAACTCCTCCTCAGTGACCGGATAAAACAGTTCATCAAGATCAGAAACTGGTAGATCATCCAGCTCAACATCAACCGTATGACCATACGTTGCACGTATCATACCGCCATCGATCTGATACCGCCCCTTAGGATCAGTATACGCTATTGCCTCAACATGATGCGGGCGAAGCCAATGAAAACCTGATCTGCTCACACCAACCGCTTCAATAAACTTGTTTATATCAACCCATCCATGACCATCAATCATCAACCCAAGCTTCTCAGGAAAATGCCGAAGCGCCCCCGCCATAATACGCCCTAAGGAATCAAGCTCACGATCATTCATCAGAAACTTCCCTTTACTCTGACATATCGGACAGGCATCACCTCGAAAATATCCGTGTTCATCACATTCAGCAAGCATACTCTCAAAACTCCGTAATTAAACTAATAAGTATAAGTTTTTGTATTGAATGCCCATTACCACACGGTGGTGACAAAAGGTGGACCAAGATGAAATGAAAAAACTTGCTGCAGAAAAATCAATTAACCATATACAAAATGAGATGATCGTTGGCCTTGGCACCGGCTCAACCGTTGAATATATGCTCAAACACTTAGCTGAACAAATCAAAAAAGGATTGCACATCACGGGTGTTCCCACTTCAATGCACACCAAAAAAACTGCTGAAAAACTTGGGATACCACTTGCAAAACTTGATGACATCACAGAACTAGATATAACCATAGACGGAGCAGACGAAGTCGACAGCAACCTCAATCTGATAAAAGGCGGAGGAGGCGCCCTAACCCGTGAAAAAATCATTGCCTATAACTCTAAAAAACTCATTATCATTGTCGATGAATCAAAAGTAGTAAAAGGCCTTGGTGCAAACTTTCCCATACCTGTAGAAGTTGTTAAATTCGGCTGGCGTTTCACTAAAAAATCACTTGAAGAACTCAACTGTGAAACTGAACGACGAGATGTCATGGAAAACGAACCATTTATAACCGATAACTCAAACTATATCATCGACTGTGACTTTGGACGAATAGACAACCCCACGGAACTAGAGCAGATACTTAACGCCATACCTGGAGTCGTAGAAAACGGGTTATTCATAGGACTTGCAGATGAAGTCATCGTTGGAAGCAAACAAGGAGTCATGACATTAAATAAATAACCACAGAACGCCATATGAAGACTCCAAATACACAACAAATAAAACATACGATACAATCACTACAAATCGAGACCCACTGGTACCGCCGGGTCTTCCACGCATTTGGCACCATTTTTCTTATTTACTACCTCATACCTTCAGATCCAATATTTTCTCATCTCAAACTACTCACTGTAATCGGAATACTGCTAACTGCCATCTTACTTGAAATACTGCGGCTGCAAAAAAAAATAAAACAAACACATTTCTTTGGATTACGCACCTACGAAACCCGGCGACCTGCAAGCTATGTATACTTCGGAGTAGGCACACTACTATTACTGCTTTTTTTCCCCCAGCAGATTGCAATCCCCTGCATCCTATGCGCGTGTTTAGCCGACCCTGCAATCGGGGAATTACGACAAAGACTCACCCCACTCCCAACCACCCTCATTGGTTTCATCATCTGTTTCCTATTCTTTGCAACAACGTGGAATACCGCAGAACCCTGGCTGATAATCCTGATATCAACTAGCGGTGCAACAGCTGCAATACTTGGTGAAACCCTCAACAAACCCTGGCTCGATGACGATCTTTTAATCCAACTTCTCCCCGCTCTATGTCTATTCATCATCTGGCAGCTGTTACAAGCTCTCACAGAAGTTCAAATATTACCCGAGGTGATCCTCCATCCCATCAGCCTCTAACAAAAACCTCGATCAGATCACTGATACACACCAATACCTACATAGTGGTTCCTCCAGCAGAGAATGGCTCCGCATCGAACTCTTGACCGCGCCATTTCTTATACTCAGCCCGCTCTTTTTTGCCCTATGGCTTATTATACACGGATGGCTACAAAGTTACACCGCACAAGTACTCCTCGGCATAATAATTCTCACGGGCAACCTATGCTTTGACATACCGTTTCTACACACTCTAGCACATGATATAAAAAAATCAGACTAAACTCTTTATTTTACAATTCGAAGATTATAAAAAATCGGCAATATCAACATAGCAGCAAACAAAGAAAAAGCAGTCATCAATATCACCACGGTACCAAACTGTTGTATCGAAGGAATATTCGCAAAATACACCGAAGCCATACCCGCAATCGTCGTCACCGCTGCTTCAACAAGCGACAACCCTGTTTTTTCAATCGCATCACGCGTAGCATCCAGCTTATTCAACCCTGCTTGTATACCCTCACGCACCCGCTCAGTAAGATGAATACCATAATCAATACCAATACCAATCATAATCGATGCAATAGAAATCGT
>CAZRMY010000102.1:3021-7018 GCA_964601295.1 uncultured Thermoplasmatales archaeon
GGCTCCCATGCCAACACAAAAACCACCGGTATCATCGTTAAAAATCCATATAACGATGAATTAAAGATAACAATCAATACCGCCAACACCAACAACAATGCAATAACCAGGGAACGTGTCTGCTGATCCTTTAACTGCTCATTAATCTCCACATTCACTGCATCCTGACCCGTTAACTGCGACACATGGCCATTACGAGGGATATACGTTGATTGCGTAATCGCATTAATCTCATCCACTAACACCTGCGTCTCCTCAATACTCAACCCCACCGGGAACGACACCACTATAATCGTCTTAGAAAAATCATCATCAACTAACCCACCACGAGCAACCTGATCAAAAATAATCTGATCAACCTCAACATAATCAGAAATCTTTTCAACAATCACATTCCGATCAAGAATATCATTCACTTTCTTGATTTCATCCACAATCGAGGTAACCGTCGCCCCAGTCTTACGCATCTCCACCTGCATATCATAAATCGCTTCAATAACCTCCGGATACGTCAACCCCTGCGCACTCGTCTCCACCAACAACATATTCACATTCGTACCACCACCAAAATTCTCCGAATACTCATACAGCTTCTCCACCTCCGGCAACCCCTCCGGAGCCATCTCCACATAATTAACCTCCGTAGAAATATTCGGCAACACAATAAGCGACATAATCGCAAAGAAAACCGCCACAATCATCACCCGCTTACGATTCTCAATAGCAAACAACGCAAACTTCCGCCAACTATGCGCACGACCATTCTTCTCAAATTTCAAAATAAGCGCCAGACACGGCACCACAATCGACGCGGAAATAAAACAGAAGAAAATACCAATCGCACACCCAAAACCAAAGGTGACAATCGGCCGCATACTTGACACCATCAACGACGAAAAACCAATAATAGTAGTAACCGTGGAAAGAAACACCGCCTTACCCGTAAAACGCAATGTTTTCTCCACCCGATCAACCTTATCAGCAACTGTTTGCTCCTCAGCAAAACGATTCAACAAATGAATCGAATAATCAACACCCAAACCCACCAGCAACGCCACAATAGCAATCGCCAGAATCGACAGCTCAGGCTGAATTACACCAAGCACACCAAACGTCAACGCCAGCGAATACAATAACGGTAACAACACAATAACAATACCTTTCACCGTACGGTTGAAGAAAAACACGACAACAGAAATAAAAATAATCGCAACAGGAAACACAATCTGCAAATACTCAAGACTCTGCTGTTGAATAGCATGCTGCATAGCGATACTACCCGTAACGGTCATATCCGCATATCGCGCTTCCTTCTCAATAGCCGCCTGCACCTCTGTAAGCACCGTATTATATTCAGCATTCTCAGATAACTGCAAAATAATAACCGCGGCATCATACGTGTTAATAAATAACGTACCCTCAAACTCTTGGATACGCGCCATATACCGTGTAATCAAATTCCGATCCTCAGGAATCTCAAAGTTACCCGTACCACCCAAACCACCAACCGAAGAGGGTTTAGCGTTCTCCTCCTTAATCAACGCTGCAATACTGGTGACCGAAAAAATACCATCTTTAGCTCCTTTGTCCAAATTATAGACATTGATTTTACTACTAACCCGATCCATCTCCCTGAGAACATAGGGATCACGAATATCATCAGCTTCAACATAAACAACAATAGTAGACCCAATCTGAAATTCCTTGTTAATCTCCTCCCACAGCTCAATAACCTGTTGATTCTCCGGAAGATACCCTGATAAATCTGACTCCATATACACATGCTGAATCTGCGAGCCAATAACCACCGTACACAAGGTGAACGCCAACAACACCAGTTTAGGACGCCGGACAATCAATGCAGCTAACGGACGGAGATTCATGACCCACCCTCCACAATCTTTATCTGCACACGACGACTTCGCGCATCACGACCCTTGCTCGTCAAATTAGCGATTTTATTTAGACGCTCTTCAATCTCATCAGCATATTTTTGCAGCAACCGCACAGGAGAAATCGCTCGATACAAATAGGGGTTTTTCCCAATGTTATCATTCTTAAGTTTCTCACGGTAAATAAGTCGTTTAGCATGCATTTTCACAAGGAGCTCACGAACCGTACTTGGATGCAACCGCGTGCCCTTAATTATCTCCTCACTACGCGCGCCATAATGAGTTAACAAAAAAAGATAAATCCTGGTTTGTGCTCTAGAACGAAGGATATCGCGTATCGCCTTCTCGGTTTTCTTATCAATCCGTGTTAGAGCACCCGCCATTTTAATTAACCTCAAATAATTAATTAAATATTATAATAAACTCGTTGATTTGAAAGTATAAATACTTTTCCATTTTGTCGCATAAAAAACGATAAATAAAAATATACCAATAAAACTACAAAAAACAACATCGACACTCCTAGAAAAATAATTACAAAAAAATATCGGCTCACACACGACAATATACCTAAAAAAAACAGGTCAACCGAAAGTAACAAAAATCACACATTCACCTCTTATAAAAAATATTAATTCTCGATTAATCACACCGTTAAATTAAAATAGCGAAACACATATATATTATCCAAACTAGCTATATTAAAACATAATAATATAAATACAAATATTTGAGCAGAGTTTAAAAGGTGTCAATAATGAATCATAACAAAATAAAAGGATTGAACATATTCATAGCGCTACTCCTACTATTCTCAACAACGACAATAACTGCTGCAAACCATACCGAAAAAACATTGCAACAAACCGATCCTCCAGGGGAAATCGTGTTCACAAAATCCATTTGGGATCCAGACTGCAAAACATGGACACAAGAAATCGATGCAGACATCGGCGACACCATACGGTACAATATCACTGCAACATACAATGGTGACTGCCAAGTTCATCATATCTGTATCACCGATTATCTTCCCGAAGGAGATATAAACTACACCATCGACCCTGAAAGCATCATCTTCATCAATGCACCCACGATCGAAACAGAAATAGATAACAACACGCTCACATGGGATTTCGAAGACTATAACCCTGTCTTGGAACCCAGCGATAGTATGTCCATTGAATTTGAATTAACCATTCATAATGGGCAACTTGGATGCTATGACAACTACGCAGAATTTTATGGATTAGAATGCAACATCGACCAAGAAGCAGATGACACCGCCCGGTTCCATCTACGCGAACACATTGATTTTGAGAAAAAAGTCTGGAACGGCAGCGCATGGACAAACTCACTTGAAGGAGCACACAAAGATGATATCATACAATTCCAACTAACCGTCACCTATCATGGGCCAAACTCAATTAAATGCATGATGATCGAAGACCAACTACCCGTAGAATCATGTATCGCAATCGCCCCAGAATACGATATCATTATCTCAACAAACGGCGTTGCAGACGACCCAGAAATCACTATCTCAGAGGACAACACCCGTTTATTACTCGAATGGACAAGTCAACAAAACCTGTTCTTACTTGACAAACAAAACCTCAGCATCACCTTTTTTGCACGCATAACATATCATTGCGAAGACACCATCATTAATGAAGCATGCGCGATAGCATGGAGCTGCCTTGAATGCGAACCACTTCAAGGCTGGGACACCGCCACCGTCTACTGCGAACCACTCACACCAACCTTTGAAAAACACGTTAAAAATGGAGACCTCTGGGCTGAAGAAGTAGAAACCATTGTCGGTGCAACAGTACGATTTAGACTCACCTACACCTACCAGGGTAATGAATTTAATGACGAAGTACGTATCACTGACTATCTCCCAAACAGCCTTATATACGCGGGCAGTGCATCACTACCTGAAACAAATGTCTCAGACGATAAAAAAACCATCTGGTGGAACATCACCGATATCCTGCTAAATGACACAGAATCAGTGGTCATCGAATTCAACGCACTTGTAGAAAGCCCAACCCTCTGCCCCAACGACGGACTCAACACTGCACAAGCATACGGCATACAAC
>CAZRMY010000103.1:0-6994 GCA_964601295.1 uncultured Thermoplasmatales archaeon
CTTGGGAGCTATTTTGATCATGGAGATTGGGTGTATTCACGGACTATCCAGGAGTATGACCCACCAGTGTTATTCTATAATTTATTTTCCTGCGGACCGGGTAGATTCACGGATGAAAACTATCTTGCAGGCGCCTACATATTTAACACGTCCTACGGGTTGATTACTGTTGCATCATCAAAAAGCGGCAGTATGCTTAACTTCGATGATTTTTATCAGCCACTTAGTGAAAATAAAACCATTGGTCAAGCATTCCGTGAATGGTTCGATGATCAAGCACCGTACGTTCAATGGGAAAAAGAGTGGTATTATGGTATGGTCATCTGCGGAGATCCCACGCTTATCGTAAACCCGGTTACCCATACACAGATACTGCAACCAGATTACGGTGTTTACCTAGGGGATACTAAAATATTCCCATTTATTGTCCCTGTGACTCTGGGGGATATTACCGTTACAGCAGAAGCACGGGATATCGATGGAATAACTCAGGTAGAATTTTATCTTAATGATCAACTGAAAACTACATTCACTGAGCCTCCCTATCAATGGTTCTGGAATACTCACTCGGTATTGCCTTTTAGAAATACACTCATGGTGAAAGCCTATGATTCCAATGGACATACTGCGGAAGACCAATGCGTTGTATGGCGATTTCTATAAACAACAATTTTAGTATGATATATCCATTCATTTTTTCTTTGTTGAATTGTACACTGTTTGTTTAAATCCTCACTATATTTTATGGAATTCCCCGGTTGTTTCATCAGGGTTGATTCGCGTAATATAGGACAGGTGAACGCACGTTATTTTGATACAAAATATGATTACAACTACAGTGCAGTACGCCTAATGGATGTACAGGCCACCGTTTACATTAATGGTCTCACCGGTAATATAACGAGCTAGATCTGATGCTAAAAATAACACGGCATCGGCTACATCTTCTGGCTGCCCGATTCTACCCAACGGGATTTCACGGGATCGCTGGTTCCGTTTCTCTTTTGAATAACCTGCGATAATATCGGTGTCGATGGTTCCTGGTGCAACGGCATTTACGGTAATCTTTTTTGCTGCAAGCTCTAATGCAAGGCTTCGCATTAACCCAAGCATACCAGCTTTAGAAGCAGCATAATCTGCCCCATGTGATGTCCCACGGAATGCCAGTTGAGACGAAATAAAAATAATCCGGCCACCAGCAGACATATAGGGTATCAGCTGAGAACACATATGATAACAACCAGTTAAATTAACGTGCATACTCCGTTGCCATGCAGCATAGCTCAAGGTTTCAAAATCATTGCGTTTGTACACGCCCGCGTTATTCACCAATATATCAAGTTGATCACATACTTCAACGTATTTAGAAACCATTGTATTTACTTCAGAAGGTTTTGCTACATCGCCTTTCAGCAGTATCCCCTCACCACCCGCTGAGCGTACCCGCTGCAGTGTCTTTAGCGCAGCTTGTTTATCTGACACATAATTTATCCCGACAAACGCTCCATGTTCTGCAAAAACCTCTGCGATGCCACGACCTATACCTCTTGAGGCACCGGTGATAACTGCGTTTTTATTTCGTAACATACCAGTATCCCATATACTATGATCATAAAAAAGTAGGGATGAAAAATCTAATATTCTCATTGCTCATCGAAAATAAAAAGCGTCTCTATCGTGGTATTCAACGCCTTGGCGACATCATGAGCAAGTTTTAACGAGGGATTATATTTCCCTTTTTCAAGAAAGAGTATTGTCTCCCTGCGGACACCAATTCTTTTTGCGAGATCTTCCTGGGTGAGATCACACCGAGCTCTAAACTCTTTAATCCGAGTCCTCATAGATATCACCGTTACACCTTGGAACTAAAATTGAAATACATATGAAAAAGTACCATCGCAACCATCATCGTTATAACAATAATAGTAATCATTTGAAGTCTATCAAGTTTATATATTTCCGCAATAATACCAAAAATAAAAATGAAAATAAGTGAAAACCAGAATGAAAAAAAACCTGCTGAGCGATCAACTTTTTTTGTTCGTTCATCGGTAACGGTAGAAAACAATTCTTTGTCTTTTATTGCTAAACTGAGGCCAATAATAATTAAAATGCTAGCGATAAATATAATTATATAAAAGAGGGTTTCTGCTGAATTTCTATAGAATTCTTCTATTATTGTTTGATGTATTGTAATTATAAGCAATGCAAATATCAGAGGATAGGTTGACCGTGACCATTTCATTAGGTTATCCTCTCCTGGTTAGATATATAAACGATAAAATAAACACCAGCCCTGATACAAATACCACGGCCGCAGCGTTTTGACTAGAGGCCAGCTCATAATCAAATATAATCCCTGCTATAAGATTGCTCCCAACCGCGGTCCATATAGCGGCGATAAATCCGTAGTACCCGGCCTTGTAACTTATTAAAGTCATTCGTTCATCCTTTGCGGGTAATCCTTTTCTAACATTTCGTATTCTATCCCAAAGCAGATAAGCCGCTAATAAAACCAGTATTAAGGCAATGCCTATAGCTGTTATATCACTAAAATCAATAGTACCAGCGTTTAATACATAAAAACCAAGGGTCACGAGTACAAAAGCCGCTATACCAATACCTACCACAACACCTAATTTATTTCTCATGTTTCTCCCTCATATTTTTTGTTAGTTAGAAATAACAATTTATTATTTATTTCCCACTTATTATTAATTATTTCTAACATTATGTTAAATGTATATAACATTTACTATTTATACTTTTTCACAAAAACCAATGCCTGTTAGATTTCAGTAACAAACCAATGTATAAACTCTCCATTTCTCAACTCTTGATAAAACAACGTCGATATCATAATTTCTCACAATTATTTCAATTGGTTTCCAGACTCATAATAACGGAGCGGATTACTACAAATCTGCAGTATCACTATCATGCTAATTCAATATCCATTGTCCATGAATTTTTACTTCCACGAATTTTTTTGTCTACAACTCGAAGGGGATTTTTGAACAACGGGCAATTCAACACAAAAGTCTCAAATTCTCCGCCTTCTCCCGCAGGATTTATTCTATACGTGCCATACAGTCTCCCAGCATCCATAATAAAATCACGGTCAATAATACGCCCAAGCCAGGAGGCATCTAACGGATACGCAAAAACACCGGTGATCATGACCATGAAGTCATCATGCAGCAGATCAGTTAAAAGCTCAAATTGATCTTTCTGCCATAATGGGTTGAAACAATCCAGGTCTAGTTCATTACAAATCTTCTTCACCCGTGACGCCTGATATGCAGATTCAACTGCACCAGTTATAACGCCTTGTATGTCATATCTCTGTTGGCTCTCCCTGATAATTCTCCGCAGATCTTCAAGCTCTTTTTCTTTAACACCAGGTGTCTGTTGAACGAGCAAGGGGATATCCATTGCTTCAGCTTGTTTATCTACCTGGGATATATTGGGTGTATGAAACATATAACTCTCAGGGTTACTAGAGATTACGGTAAGTAAACAGGCCAACCTTAGGCCATTTTTTTGTGCAAGATATGCAGCATACGCCGAATCTTTGCCCCCTGAAAACAACACAGCGCAATTCATCAAAAAGCATGAACACAAGGATGATTATTAAGCCTTAGTATACAAGAAAATGCTTAATCAACATCTTACCGAGTCGATTTACTTTAAACAGTTTTATAAAACGCTTCGTGTTTAATAACCATTGTGAGGATCTATGAAAAAGCAGTCAAATTTTAGATTAATACACTTTATTTTTGGGTTTCTTTTAATTGGCTGCATCATTGTGTTTCTTGCCATTGCTACAGCAGGTGATCCTGCCACCTCCCTGCTAATCGGGGTTGTCGGAGTGATTGTAATATTTATAATCCTTGGTATCCTAAGATGGTATAGGTCTTAGTCATTGTAAAAACAGCGAATCCCTTTGATAATTAAATTGAATCAGGAAGTTAGTTGGTAATATATTGTTGAATTAAAACAAATAGTTTCTCTAATACTGGATGCATATTAATAAACTCGGTGAACCAATAGAAAAAGGGGAGTGTATGTGGGGTAACAAGAGAGATTGGTATGATACATGTGTCATCAGGATTTTCAGTGTTTGTAAACTCTAAATAACCTGTAAATTGACGAAGTTTTTTATTAGGGACTTCAACGGTAACGTGCACAGAAGTTGGTTCATCCTCAGGGGTTAAATTTGCTCCCTGGGAAGGCTCAAAGGACCATATGCCCCACTCTGGGTAATGGGTGATTTCCCAGGTGAGTTGTGATCCGGGTTCACCCCTGTTTTTGACGATACATGAAGCATTTATGGTAGCACCTTGTTGTATGTCAACCCATTGTAAATCTCCTTGACAGTATATATCTGCATCAGTTGGTTTATACAAGATATCAACAATAATTCCCTCGACTATGGTTAGCTCATAGGGCATGTCTTCAGGGAGTGCATACCAGCCATCGTAGTAGCCACCCCATCCAAAATTCAAATGATAATAATCATCGGTGTTATATCCATCGATAATAAGGTTATGTCCCACGGTCCAAGCGTCATTGACTACGGCTAGATGCACGGGATATCCATCAAGTATATTCATGATTAGTCTGGTGTACAGATCAGTATCGTCTTCGTCTAACAGCTCAATGGTAGAATAGTTGAGTCGTTGGTATGCGCTATATGCTTGGTTGACCCCGAAAGTCCCGGATCCGTCGGGATGGTAAACTTGTCGTGCAGCAACACCACATGCAAAGGTTAATGCTGCAGTATCAGCATCAGTAAGCTCTATGTCAGCTTCAAAATGGTCAATCACAGATGTTAGACATACGTTTAACTCTGGAAAAGAAGGAAAATCATAGGCGATATGGTCATCATCTATCGTATATTGATTGCCCGCGTAATTATGGTAATAATCATCGCTATCGTTAAATAATGGTTCCTCAAGACGTTGATGATAATTAATTATCTGTGCTATAGCCACCGCAGGACATCCAGCGACACTTCGCTCACCACTTGCTTGATCAATAGGGCACATATCATTATACGGGCTGCTTTGATGCCATTGTGTTTCAACCCATCCCTCTGTATCGGTTGTTCCCTCAGGCGGCCATTGTTTAAAATCGTCAGTAAGCAGAATAGTACCTTGAACCAGTTTCTGCCATTCTTTCTGATATGCATCCTTGATGTTTTTAGGCACGGTATCATGGTGTTGGAGGCGCAACAGTAAATCTGCGCAAAGGAATCCCATAAACGTGTTTCTCTGAGCAGCATTCTCAGTAGTTGGGCTGGTAAATGAATAACCAATAACGGGTCGAAGTACATATGAACTGCTCACGATAATATACCCATATGGCGAAAGAGTTACAAAATAGGCTAACACTTGCTCTGAATCTGGTGAGTATACCGTCTGAATATCCTGTATCATATATTGGTAATTTTTATGAAGCTCCAATAGTTTTGATTGCGCAACAACACGTGCTGTCTGCTTGGTAACAATAGAATATTCTGTATGATTTTCATGTGAAAATCCAGCAAAACTACTGCTGCTCATCACGCATAGTACGAGTAATGTACAAAAAATACTGATACAGATATATTTGGACTGGTGTATTAGTATACCCCCTATATTTTATTTGTATATCACATCGAATATATAAATTTATATCTAGTTATTACTTTGATTCAGCTGTTGTTACTAAACGCAGAGCAATAGACTTATTTATCATGAAAATCTTTGGTATCAAGAATTTTTGCAAGAGTATCATGCGAAGTATCAGTTGGTACTGATGCCAGGTGGTCCCGTATAGATTGCACATGGTGTGTAAACGTGTTCGTATTGATCCATATGTCCCCCTGTATTTCTCCGCCTGCGTGTTTATGAGGATCATACGCAATGTCAGTTATAATTTTCCCTGCTTTTTTTATGGGTTTAACTTGTGTTTGTCTAACCGAGCATGAAGTTGAGCCGCAATGATAACATCGTGGTTCTTTGATCATATTTTTAGATACGGTTTCCCATTCCCAGCCACATTTGTTACAGGTAATTATCCAGGCAGCATATTTGCCCATGATGGTCTCTTCCTCATTTTTTCTTATGGGGTAGCGAGTTTAAATATATTATCCACCGCGTAGGAAAGTATAACTCTATTGTGTTTTACTGTGAGTGGTTAAATGGGTGATAAATGTTAATAGTCTTTGATGATATTACCGGGTTGTTCAGGATTTATGGTTTTGTGAGGGGTATACGATATGGAATTTTCTGAGGTAATAAAGCTACGACAAAGTATCCGGAGGTATTCAATGAAAGATATGGAGGAAGAAAAAATTGATTATATTTTGGATTGTGCTCGGCAGGCTCCTTCATGGGCGAATCAGCAATGTTGGCGGTTTATAGTGATCAGAGAAGCAGACACAATTAAGGAGCTTGCTAAAACAACGATAGTTAATCGATGGCTTCGTAAGACACCATGTATGATTGTTGCCTGTGCGGATACTTCTGCGAGTGGTACCAAAAATGATATAGAATATTATTTGGTTGATGTTGCTATTGCTTTGGAGCATTTAGTGCTAGCGGCGACTGATGTTGGATTGGGAAGTTGTTGGATCGCTGGGTTTGATGAAGCAAAAGTGAAAACAATTTTGGGAATACCGAACCGGATCAAGGTGGTCGCTATGACACCTATTGGGTATCCCGCTGGTGCAGAAGGTATTATCGGTAAAACAGCTAAGACGGTAACGCAAAGTGCGAAACGGAAGAGTTTATTAGAAATTGTACGCTATGAAAAATGGTAGATTGTAGTATCGTGCAATGCAACAAATTAATTTTTTTTGTTAGAGTATCTTCCACACTAAAAGATCATCTGTTGTCTGATCACCGGTGGTGGTATATGCGATTACTTTCACGATATGGGTGCGTATTGATGGTTTTATCCATCGCCATTCATATGGCGCTGAGTCATCAGTGCGTTGCAGCTGGTC
>CAZRMY010000104.1:0-6911 GCA_964601295.1 uncultured Thermoplasmatales archaeon
CACCGGTCAATGGTTCGCTGCCCCTATGGTAGCAATAGAATCAGGTAGCATGGAACACCCTAATGAACCATTTTGTCGACTCGGCACCATCAACGCAGGAGACATGGTACTTGTACAGAAAATTTCTACACGTGATGACATCATAGTCCATGGTGGCAACTACGGAGGAGCTAAAGCTACCGATGGTTGGCAATCCTATGGTGATTACGGCGATGTCGTCATCTACAAACCACTAGGACGAGACGACGTCTCACAGATTATACATCGCGCAATGTGCTGGGTTGACATCAGCTTTGAAAACGGTAACACACAATATACCATTGAAGAATATGGTATTATCAACCGCGACTCAATAACTATACCAGAACTTGGATTACACAAAAGCACACCTGACTGGCACCATTCAGGATACCTCACAAAAGGCGACAACAACGCCGTCATCGATCAAATAGGAGGTATATGCGATGAACCGGTTAAACCAGGATGGATAACCGGTAAAGCACGATTAGAAATACCCTGGTTAGGAACCATAAACCTCTTCTTTGAAGATATACTACATGGAAAAAACACCGTATCAAACGTTCACACCGATTGCCTTATCTGCCTGACAATTGTAATCATACTCCTTATCTCCATACCTATTACCCTCGACGTCTATGATTACCTTAAGAAAAAAGACTATTTTTAAAACAATACCTATCTTTTTTCTAAGCTATACCATTTAGGATAACACTCATATGATATGGGATCCATGATATCAGCTTCCATAAATCCTTTTAATCTGTAAAGACAGGAATCACATTGTCCACAAGCTTGTTTCCTCCCTCGATAACAGGACCAGGTGTCTTCGAATGGTACCTCAAGTTGCATACCTTTCGTGATTATCTCTTTTTTAGAAAGATGGAGCAACGGGGTCTTGATATCTATTGTTTTCCCTTCAACACCTCGTTTTGTACCAAGATTCGCAACCTGTTGAAACGCTTTTATATATTCAGGACGACAGTCAGGATACCCCGCATAATCTGTTGCAGTAACACCTATAAAAATAGCTTCAGCTTTTTGTATCTCTGCATAGGCAAGTGCAATGGACAAAAAGATGGTGTTTCTTGCAGGCACATATGTCGAAGGAATCGTTTTGTCAGCTGATTTGAACACATCAGTGTTATCTGGAAACTTGATCGAAGTATCAACTAATGATGATCCACCAAATTGTCTCAGATTTAGGTCAAAAAAAATATGTTCTTTTACATTCAGCCTTCCGCCTATCTTTTTTGCACAGGCTATCTCTTTTCCATGTAGCTGTCCATACTTAAATGATAGTGCAAAAAGTTCTCGGTAGCCTTGCTCATGCGCAATGTACGCGGTTACACTTGAATCGATACCCCCAGAGATTAGACATACTGCATGGTTTGTCATTTCGTTTTTCACCATAGCATCTTATTTATTATTTATATTGAATGTTACCCATGCGGTCTGTCCTGGGCCTTCACTGATACCTATAGCAACAGTTTTGATAGCTGATGGTAGATCTACTTTCTTGCCAAACTCTGAAAACACATATTTTGCAAGCTGTTCAGCGGTAGTAGCTTGTATAGGCAGTATTGCGCAATCATCTGTGGGAATACGGTATGCATGGTTATTCAGGGTGATTTCAACATGGTCATCTACTATTTTGGTTGTTGTATCATGCTGACTTATGAGAAATTTATGGTCAAGTTTGGCAGCTATATCCTGTAGACTTGTTTTGACTACGCCAAAATCTATAAGCAAATTATTTTTTGTTAGCTGACCTTGAAGTTGTATAGAAATTGCATAGCTATGGCCATGCAAGCGAGCACATTTACCACAGTTAGGGAGTATATGTGCTGCTGAAAATTGGATATGTGCTTTCCAGCCGTCTATTTCAATTTTGTATACCATTCTACCTTCCTTGGTTTAATGTTTTTTTTGCACGATACTTGTTAATCGCTTCATGCAATGCATCAGCTGCAAGATTTGAGCAATGCATTTTTTGGGAGGGTAATCCCCCAAGTTCATTAGCGATATCCTTACGTGTTATTTTTGCTGCTTCATCTAAAGTTTTGCCTTTCGCAAGTTCAGTGAGCATACTACTAGTGGCGATTGCTGCAGCACATCCAAATGTCTGAAAAGAAATATTATATATCCTGTTATTTTTTATTTGTAAATAGATAGTCATGATATCTCCGCAAACTGGATTGCCTACCGTGCCAACTGCGTCTGCGTTATCCATTTTACCCATGTTGCGGGGATTGCGAAAATGATCCATTACTTTTTCACTATACTTCTGTGTCATCATTTATTCACATAATATTTTTTTTAATTTAAGAGGATGCCCACAATGGTGACATTTTTCGTAGGCGAGTAATGATATCTGGTAGAACCTCTGAGACAAAGGCGATATCCTCTTTTGTTGTGGTACGGCCAAGACTGAGACGTAATGACCCGTGTGCCTCAAGGGGTTCAAGGCCGGTTGCCAGAAGCACATGTGATGGTTGCAGTTTTTTACTTGAGCATGCTGATCCCGTGGATGCTGCAATGCCCTTCTCATCGAGGCTAAGTAAAAGAGATTCACCTTCGACGCCAGTGAATCTGACATGTGCGTTGTTGATTAATCGCTTCGTGGGATGCCCATTTAAATATGTTTCATCTATCTTTAGGATTTCTTTTATTAAGCTGTCTCGCAGCTGCACAATGTGTTTGGCGTCTTTGTCCATACGTTTTTGTGCTAGGTGACATGCAGTGGCAAACCCGACGATACCTGGGATATTTTCAGTGCTACTACGTAAACCGTTTTCATGTCCGCCTCCATGCACAAGCGGTTTTAGTTTCACGCCATTACGAATGTACAGGCCACCTACTCCTTTTGGTCCATACATTTTATGTGAAGAAAGTGATAATAGATCAATATGCATTTTTTGCACATCAATAGGATGTTTTCCAACAGCTTGAACCGCGTCTGTATGAAATACAATATTGTTTTCATGGGCGATACGTCCTATCTCTGTGATATCTTGAAGAGTCCCAATTTCGTTATTTCCATACATGATTGAGATCAAAAACGTATGTTTAGATATTGCATCCTCTAGATTCTCAAGAATGATACTGCCGTATTTATCTACAGGCAAGTAAGTTACTTTGTAACCCTGTAATTCAAGGTGTTTGCATGTTTCTAAAACTGCAGGGTGTTCTATAGCGGAGGTGAGAATATGCGGGCCTTTCTCTTTACGTTTTTTTTTGTTTTGATATGCTAATCCTTGAATAGCGATATTATCCGATTCGGTACCCCCTGAGGTAAATATCACTTCTTGGGGTTTTGCACCGATAAGATCAGCAGTTTGTTTACGTGCTTGATCAAGCGCATCACGGGCTTCTCTACCATAGTAGTGTAATGATGATGCATTACCAAATTTTTTTGTGTAAAACGGCAGCATTGCATCTACTACTTTAGGATCTACTGGTGTTGTAGATGCATGATCTAGATATACTTGTTTCATATGCTTTAGTCTCCTCGCCCTATGTTCATCATACGTTCTAATGGTATTTTTGCTTTAGCAAGAATATCTTCTGATAATGTAATCTGTGGTTTTAACGTTTCAAAGCTTTTTAATATTTTTTCTAATGTGATTTTCTTCATATTTGGGCAAACTGCAGAGGATACCTCATAAATTTTTTTATTAGGATTTTCTCTTTTAAGCCTATGACATAAACCTTTTTCTGTGCCTATAATGAACTCTGTTTTTGATGATTGTGCTACATGGTTGACCATGCCGTTAGTTGAGAATGCATGATCTGCATAATCGATTACATCGGGTCTGCATTCAGGATGTACCAGGATTTCTGCTGAAGGATGATGCTTTTTCAGCATCTGTAATTCTTCAACAGTTATTTTATGATGTGTGGGACATATACCCGGCCAGATGATCATTTTTTTATTTGTAATAAAACGTTGAATATATTTACCAAGATTTGTATCAGGTACAAAAAGTATTTCCTCGCAGGTTCTACTCTTTACCACTTGTACACCATTGGAGGAGGTGCAGCAGATATCTGATAGCGCTTTTACCTCTGCTGATGTATTGATATACGTAACTACCTCGGCATCAACGTACTTATCTTTAAGTGCTTGAAGACTTTCAGCATCTACCATAGCAGCCATAGGACATGCTGCGTTTTTATCAGGGAGGATAACGGTCTTATTTGGGTTTAGTATTTTTGCTGATTCACCCATAAAATCAACACCACAGAAAATAATAACATCCGCACTGGTCTTGGTTGCTTTTAACGCAAGATCAAGTGAATCCCCCAAAAAATCCGCTATTTGCTGTACGTCAGCTCGTTGGTAATTATGCGCAAGAATTACCGCATTATGCTGTTTTTTAAGCTCGTTAATATTTTCAATTAACCTCTTCTGCTGTGTCATATTTTTGACCATAAAAGCCTAGTATATGGTTAGGCAGTAAATAAGAAATCGCACATAAAGATTACCATTAGCTTGACAGCACTAAATTTTTTTTTGGGCAAACTTATTTATCTAAGGTAATAAATATCGTTTTTTGAGGGAAGAATGCTATGGAACCCATTTTAGTATTTATCATAGGTTTTATCGTTGGTGTGATTTGTGTGGGATTAGCAATTGAATTAGGTATGCGGAAATCATCAAAATCTGAGCCTGCATCTCGAACAACGCAACAATGGACTATCAATGAAATAAAAAACCCCCGTATCGTTGCCGAGTATCTCGGGGACATGGCGATCCCCGAAAATGCTAAAGTGGTAGTTAATAAGTATCAAAACACCACAAATCTAACTGATAGAAACGTCCGTACACATAAGGGCATTAAAGGAAATTTTATTTTGGGTGATGATCGCGCTCTAATTTTAGCAGGACCTCTAAAACCAAATGAGATTGGAGTATGGACGGTTGAGAAAGAAATCCTGGGTAAACTTAACGCCTATTTTGAGGAATCATGGTCTAAAGCTACCAAATTTGAACCAGAAGAATAACCGCTCTTTCTCTCTCAATTAATGGTTAATTAGTTAAATCCTTTTTTTATTCACAGCTGTGATGTTAAATTTGATTGGCACCGCAGTAGCATTTATTATCGTCGTAGTGCTGATTCGAAAAAAAGCAAACTTTGGCTTGTCTTTAATAATAGGTGCCCTGGTTTTAGGTGGCTTTTCGCTAACGATTATTGCGCCAGTGGATATCGTTAAAGCCATAGTAGAAGCATCGTTTTATTCGTTTAAAAATGAGCAATTTTTTACCTCTACTATTGAGCTAGCGTTTTTAATGTTTCTTATTTTCACACTTGCCCGGCTCATGCAGCAAACAGGGGCTATAACACGCTTAATCGATAGTATGCGCACTCTTTTTTCAAAAGGCGGCATACTAGGCATAATCCCTGCGGTATATGGTCTGATGCCGGTACCCGGTGGAGCGTTGTTTTCCGCACCTATGATTGATGTTGAGGGAAACAAATATAATCTAAAAAAAAATCATAAAAATTTTCTTAATGTCTGGTTTCGGCATATCTGGTTTCCCATTTTTCCGGTTTCATCAGCTATGATATTGATATGTAGCACCGATTTTTCAAATATTGACATATATCTCTTAGTATTAGCTAATATACCTTCTTTTCTTATCGCATTGTTTATTGGTTTCATTGTTCTTAAAAAATTACTACCAAAAAAAACAATTGAAGCCTCAAAAGAAGCAAAGGATTATTCGGGGTTAATCTATTTGCTTCCCCCAATCATACCATTGATATGTTACTTGTTTCTGCAAATAATTGGTTTCCCGCAGATACGCTCATTTATAATAGGGGTTTTACTGAGCATTCTTTCAATCTATGTTATCTCTCATATGGATTTATTAAAGTTTAAAGACCTACTCCTAAAATCGTTTTCTTGGAAGTTACCCTTAGCAATCTTTGGCATAATGATCTTTAGAGAGATGTTTTCTACAACAAAAGCAGATATTCAGCTTGCAGAACTAATAGGTGAACTCTCGATTCCAACCCTAATCATAATAATACTTATACCTTTAGTCCTAGGCATCTTAACCGGGTATAATCTTGGAGCAATCGCCTTATCCTACCCACTCGTTGAACCTTTCTTTATGGTAAGTGGACTAAGCATTCTTGGGTTAACTAGTATAATATTTCTCAGTTCACTAGCAGGCTATCTTGTATCCCCTATACATTTATGTAATGTGGTGAGCAGTGAATACCTCAAAACCGATGCAACACGCATGTACAATCTCTATGTACCTGCAGCTTTAACACTGCTAGTCGTCCAGGTCATATTCGCATATCTAATTTTGTGATACTTGCAATTATAGTGATAAATCTTTTAAAAAGATAGGTTTTCCAGGGTTCCATGCAAAAAACATCTAAGACATCACTACGTAAACAACTACAGGCACCTCAGTTCTATAATCATCCAACAGCAGATATAAACATCATGCAAACCCATATTTCAATCGTTGCTTTAACAGGTGAATATGCTTACAAAATCAAAAAACCCGTTAATTATGGATTTCTTGATTTTTCAACACTTGAAAAACGGAAATACTACTGTGAAGAAGAACTCAGATTAAACAAACGACTCTGCCCAGAACTGTATATCGATGTCGTTCCAATAACACAAGAAAATGATCATTTAAAACTAGCAGGAGAGGGAACCCCGGTTGAATACGCCGTGAAAATGAAACAATTCCCTCAAGAACACTTAATGACTACTCTCCTCGAAAAAAACAAAATCAGTTATCAAACAATGGATAACATCATCACCATACTGGTTGATTTTTATTCACGAGGAACACCTTCTCAGGACATTAGACGCTACGGCGAACTCACCGCAGTGAAACAAAACCTTGATGAAAATTTTGA
>CAZRMY010000105.1:0-6833 GCA_964601295.1 uncultured Thermoplasmatales archaeon
AAAAACATTCACCGCAGAAAAAGCATTAGAACTAGGAATCATCAACCACGTAGTAAGCGCCGCCAAACTCGATGAAACAATAAACACCTATCTTGACAAATTCGAAAAACTCCCACCCATCGCAGTCGGCAAAGCCAAAATGCTCATAAACCAAAGCGTTCACAACGACATGATAACCCACTTAGAATTAGAAAGCCGCACCGCAGCAGCCACTGCTGCCACTGCTGATTTCACCGAAGGAGTAACCGCATTTGCCGAAAAACGAAAACCACACTTTAAAGGCAAATAACAGAAAGATATCGACACACGCCGATAAACACATAGAAACGTTTATCAAGAAATCTTATAATCGCAATCAAAATAATATTCTCCTAAAACAAACAATCATCTACCTATACAACACAATAAAGGGAGTAGCATGAACTATACAACATTACAAATAAAAAAACAGCAAGAATCTACCACGATCACACTAAATCGGCCTGACGTTCATAATGCCATGAACGAAGACCTCATGAAAGAACTCACCCATTGCTTTAAAACACTATCCTCAGATGAAAAAACCCGCATAATCATACTCACCGGTAACGGTAAATCGTTCTCAGCAGGAGCAGATCTCAACTGGATGAAAAGCATGGTCAACTATACACAAGAAGAAAACATACAAGACAGCAACCTGCTCCTTGACCTCTACGAATCAATCTACATGTCACCTAAACCCGTTATCGGCAAAATCAACGGCCATGGGTTCGGGGGTGGCATCGGCCTCATCGCCGTCTGTGATATCACCATTGGTATTCCTAACTGTAAATTCGCTTTTAGCGAAGTAAACCTAGGAATTATACCTTCTGTTATCTCATCTTATGTCGCATTACGGCTGAACGCTGCAACAATGCGCCGGTTGTTCATAACTGGTGAACGATTCGATTCAGCATACGCACATACAATCGGATTACTTGACTATGTTGTCGAACCGGACGTCATTGATACTACCGTGCAAGAATACGTTGCTCAACTCAAAACATCAGGACCACAGGCCATTCATGAGATAAAAAAATTACTACAAAAAATACGAGAATTAAATCTACAGGAATACAAAAAATATACTGTAGAAACTATTGCCAGACTTCGAGTATCTGAAGAAGGTCAAGAAGGAATAAACGCGTTTCTTGAAAAACGAAAAAACACATGGAGTCGGTAAGCTATGTTCAACAAAATCCTTATTGCAAACCGAGGGGAAATAGCAGTACGTATCATTAAAGCATGTCAAGAGATGAATATTAAAACAGTGGCTATTTATTCAGAGGTGGATAAAAACGCTCCGCATGTGCAAATAGCCGATGAAGCGATTAATCTTGGTGAGCCGACACCTTCTGAGAGTTATTTAAATGTTGCAAAAATAATTAGCGAGGCAGAAAAAAGTGGTGCCGAGGCGATTCACCCGGGATATGGATTTCTTGCTGAAAACCCGGATTTTGCGCAGGCGTGTGCTGATAAAAATATAAAGTTTATCGGGCCGGATCCTGATGTGATCATGCTGATGGGGGATAAAATTGAGGCGAAAAATACCATGCAGAAAGCAAAGGTGCCGGTTATCCCTGGGTATCATGGTCAAAAACAAGAGGTAGATACGCTAATTGATAAGGGTAAACAAATTGGTGCTCCGTTGTTAGTGAAAGCCGCAGCCGGTGGTGGCGGTAAAGGTATGCGAATAGTGCATAATCTAAAAGATCTCCCTGAAGCTATTGAAGGGGCTAAACGAGAAGCTAAATCCTCTTTTGGTAATGATACGATTCTGCTGGAAAAATATCTTGATAAACCTCGGCATATCGAGTTTCAAATTCTTGCGGATGAGCAGGGAAACAGTATTCATTTATTTGAACGTGAATGTTCGATTCAACGACGTCATCAGAAAATCATCGAAGAAACACCTTCTCCGGTGATGACTAAAACGCTTCGGCAGAAAATGGGTGCTGCTGCTGTTGCTGCTGCAGAGGCAGTTGGGTATACGAATGCCGGCACCGTTGAGTTTATGGTTGATGGAGCGCATAATTTTTATTTTATGGAAATGAACACCCGGTTACAGGTGGAGCATCCAATTACTGAGATGACCACAGGTGTGGATCTGGCCAAATGGCAGCTTCGTATTGCCAGTGGTGAAAAACTTACGGTGAAACAAGACCAGCTGAGTCAACGAGGTCATGCATTGGAGTGTCGTATTTATGCTGAGGATCCGGTTAACGGGTTTTTACCAAGTATTGGACGGTTAACTAAAGTGAACGCGCCAACAGGACCTAATATTCGTAATGATACCGGTGTTGAAACAGGGTTAGAGGTAAGTCCATATTATGATCCAATGCTTGCCAAGTTGATTGTTGGTGCGGAGAATAGGACAGATGCGATCAATAAAATGATCTGGGCGTTGAGTCGCTATGTTATTTTAGGGGTGACAACAAATATTTCGTTTCTGAAACAAGTTATTGAGCATCCTGAATTTCAAAAAGGAAATATTACCACGCATTTTATCGAAAATCATTTTGCAGATCGTATGCACACCAAAGATCGGTTACCCCTTGATGCTATTATCTCTCTTGCCGTATATGATTCATTGCATATGAGACGACAGGAAATTGTTCGCTATAAAGAAGCAGATCCGCATTCACCCTGGAAACATGTGGGTCGCTGGCGTGTGGGGGCTGATTAACACTATGTTTATCAATTATGAATACAACAATCATGTCTATAATGTAACTGTCGAGCGTCGTGATAACCAGTTTTTTATTATCCATGATAATAATGAATATACGGTGTCGGCTGAAGAGCTTAAATCCGGTCAGTTGAAGATTCAACTGGGGGATAAAGTCATTAAATCGATGATATCTGAAGGTGATCAGGAGAAATTTGTGTTTGTTGATGGAAATGTGTTTAAAGTTAAACGTATAGAGTTAACGGGTACTCGTAAAACCGAGCAGAAAAAAGAGGGCACTCTTGATTCACCAATCAGTGGCAAAGTAGTTGCTGTTAAAGTAAAGAAGGGTGATACGGTCAAAAAAGATGAAGTGGTTATGGTTATCGAGGCGATGAAAATGGAGTATCTTATTCGTGCACCGTATGCTGGGAAGGTAGCAAAAGTTAATTTCAAAGCTAATGAACAGGTAGAAATTGGTCAGACCACTGCGGAGATTGCCAAAGCAAAAAAAGGAGGTGCATAACCGATGGATGTTATTGAAAGTCATATTAATACTGACGGAAAGGAATTCAAAGAAAACGTGGAGTATTACGAACGATTAGTTGATGATTTGAAAACAAATATAGCGACCGTACAAAAAGGCGGTGGTGAAGAGAAAATTAAGCTGCATAAATCTCGCAATAAAATGCTGGTGCGTGAACGGATTGATGCACTACTAGACCCGGATACCCCGTTTATGGAGTTTAACACACTGGCCGCCTATGACATGTTTGATAACCGAGCACCATGCGCGGGAATTGTTACTGGTATTGGTATTGTACATGGGCGTGAGGTAGTGATTGTGGCAAATGATGCAACAGTTACCGGTGGAACGTATTATCCGATAACCGTGAAAAAACATCTGCGTGCACAAGATATCGCGCTGAAAAATAATCTGCCCTGTATTTATCTGGTTGACTCAGGTGGCGCGTTTTTACCTATGCAAGATGAAGTGTTTCCGGATCGAGAGCATTTCGGCAGGATTTTTTATAATCAAGCAAAAATGTCTTCGTTAGATATCCCGCAGATCGCAGTGGTTATGGGGTCATGTACCGCAGGTGGTGCGTATGTCCCCGCGATGTCTGATGAAACCATTATTGTGAAAGGAACCGGTACCATCTTTCTTGGTGGTCCCCCATTGGTGAAAGCAGCGACAGGAGAGGAAGTAAGCGCTGAGGACCTTGGCGGTGCCGATGTGCATTGCCGGGAAAGCGGTGTTGCTGACCATTATGCACATGATGATCCCGAGGCGATACATATCACGCGTAATATCGTTGAGAACCTGAATCGACCTGAGAAAACACATCTTGATATTAAAAAACCAGAAGAACCTGCATATGATATCAAAGAAATCTACGGTGTTATCCCTAAAGACCCACGGAAACCATTTGAAGTACGGGAGATCATCGCACGAGTTGTTGATGGATCAAAATTTCATGAGTTTAAAGCATTGTACGGTACGACACTTGTATGCGGGTTTGCCCGTATCATGGGGTACCCGGTGGGTATTCTAGCTAATAACGGGGTGTTATTCTCAGAGTCCGCGTTAAAAGGCTCTCATTTCATTGAAGTATGCGGGCAACGTAAGATCCCATTGGTGTTTTTGCAGAATATCACTGGTTTTATGGTTGGTCGACAATATGAAGCAGGTGGTATCGCAAAAGATGGGGCGAAAATGGTGACTGCGGTTACCTGTGCGCAAGTGCCAAAGTTCACCGTGATCATTGGAGGATCATTTGGAGCGGGAAATTATGGCATGTGCGGCCGGGCATATGATCCACGTCAACTCTGGATGTGGCCAAACGCGCGCATATCAGTGATGGGTGGTCAACAAGCGGCAAACGTGCTGCTTACCGTGAAACGTGATCAACTCTGGCGTAAGGGCAAAGAATTATCAAAAAAAGAAGAAAAAGAAATAACTGAGCCTATTTTGCATAAATACGAAAAAGAAGGTAACCCCTACTATAGTACTGCACGAATCTGGGATGATGGAGTAATTGACCCCGCTGACACTCGTCTTGTCCTCGGTCTGGGTATCTCAGCATCTTTGAATGCACCAATTCCTGATTGGAAACCAGGTGTATTTAGAATGTAGAAACTTCTTACATCTATAAAACAAAAGCTATAAAAAATATTTTGGTTATATACTAGTGTAATTAGGATAGACTGTATCGCGGTTCGATGGTATATGAACAAATATGATGTAGTCGTTGTGGGTGCGGGTCCTGCGGGTTCAACCGCAGCAAAAAACCTTGCTGAACTAGGCATCAAAGTGCTTCTTATTGATAAAGAGACGTTTCCGCGTGATAAACCCTGTGGCGGTGGCCTTCCTCAATGGGTGCTGAACCGGTTTTCATACATAAATGACTTAGATGTTATTGAATCGCACTGTTATGGCGGGTATATACATTCTCCTTCAGGCAAATATAGTGCGCTATCCGTGCAAAATAACCCTAGTGTAGCGATGGTTCTTAGAGAAAAATTTGATACCGCACTGGTCAATCTAGCTAAAGATACTGGAGCATCGGTTACGCAGGGCAAAAAAGTCATAGATATTAAGGTTAGATCAGAGAAAGCACGGGTATGTCTAGTTGATGGGTCACATGTAGATGCTGATTTGGTCATAGGTGCTGATGGATATTGGAGTGCGGTAGCGCGTAAAACAGGGTTACACACCCATGATAAATATATGGGTATAGGTGTTGCCGAGGAATTTCCTGTTAAACCTAAGATTATTGAAGAGTATTTCACAGACAGACGGCTTTCACATATGCATATTAAAACCCAGGGTATCCTCGGATATGGCTGGGTGTTTCCCAAGCAGAATCATATCAATATTGGTTTGGGTGAATATCGTATTGAAGGAAAGGCGAATGAACCGAGGAATTTACGTGATGCTTTTTCTGGTTATGTTCAGTTATTAAAGAAAAACAAGGTGATACCCAGTGATTTGAAAAGTAAGCGGTTGCGTGGCGGAGCAATTCCTGCATGGCCATCAGATAAAACGTATACGGATCGTGTGTTACTCTGTGGTGATGCTGCAGGGTTCATAGATCCAATTACGGGTGAAGGGATTTATTATGCGTTGGCTTCTGCGGGACTGGTGACCAAAATAGCATTACAAGCCTGTGAAAACCAGGATTTTAGTGAAGCATTTTTGAAAAACTATCAGACTGTCTGGAAGCAAGATTTCGGACGAGATATTATTGATATGTTAAAGTCGACGAAACAGTGGCAAGGAGAAACTGAAACATTTGTGAAACTTTTAAGTAAAGATAAAAAACTTGCTGGCATGGTACTGCAGGTTTTCTCCGGGCAGGTAAGCATCTGTGATATTAAATGGAAAATGGCATCACGGTATCTCTATGTTCGCTTGAAAGATATACTACGTCTTTTAGATAGATGAACCGGGAGTGTGTTACTGGTTACGCAAGACATGTGGCTCTAGAATACCATTCAGTACAATAGGTATCTGTTGCGTGGTATTATATATCGTAAAATGGCCACTGATGCTGATTTGGAACCAGTCAGGTAAGATAGTAGCCTGTGCAGTGGTTAAAAGGGTTGCATATGGGATGAGTAAGCTGGTTGTTTTACATATAGTAGTATTTGGTGCAAGCATACATGATTCCATTGGTTTTTCGCCTAATGTCGTGGTTGTATTTCCATCGAGACGGTTCAGCTGGCAGATAAGATTGTTGAATTCTAACGGTATCTTACTTGGGTTGAACACGCGTAAGCCAATGATGATATCAAGTCCACGTACTTTGAGGTTGAAATCACTAGATAATGTGAACTCAAATGAGTTGTTCGAAAGTATAAATGAGGCTATATCCGGGATAGGAACTGCAGCAGTAGTGGTAATGTTTCGGCTGAGATGGTAACCCGCTATTTGTGCGCCTGCATCAGCTGTAAACATGATAGATAAAGTACCGGAATCTAATGCAGCATAGCTAAACATTCCGTGAATGGGGTTATAGATTGTTTCTAGTGGGGAAATAATGATATCCTGTAGAGTCAGTGTCCCAACAGTCGCTTTATTTTGATTGAATATCTGGGTGTTAATATCGGTGATCTCCAGGGAAAATGGATTGGGATTGGTGAT
>CAZRMY010000106.1:0-6695 GCA_964601295.1 uncultured Thermoplasmatales archaeon
ATTTCTGATAACGATTAGTATTCAATTTTTAACTTTCTTCTATCTTATTGTATCATTACTTAATGCCTATACAGGCTTCATATTTAGCTTTATTATTATCATACTAGAATTTTTCATAGTTTATAGTATTACTATACAAAACAAGGCAAAATGGTTTTTCATTCTTTGGAATATTCAACTCTTTCTCTATTTTATAACACTTATCCTTTTTAATTTTGAATCAACCTTTCAGACCAATGATCCACAACCAATAACTGTTTGTTTTTTTCTATTCTGTCTTATTCTTATTGAGATATTGATATTAAGCTATCTCCTTTTCAAAGAACGAGTAATAAAGAAGATATTGCTTATTCTAGCAACATCGACAACAATTATCGTATTTTTAATAGTGTTTTTTGTTATGAGTGAAGGGATCCCTGCGTTTCAAGAAAATGATCCTGCAAGTATTTTATTTGGAACTGAATGGCAACCTTTTTATGATATTGATTCTGAAGATGCACTTTCTATTACTACAACAATACACCCCTATGATTTCGCTTTGATAGCCAATGATACACGATTGTACTTTGCACCAAATACAACACAAACAATCTGTTTAACCCTCCATAATACTGGCGGGAGCAATGATTCCTATTGCTTCTCTGTTTTATCAGATAACAAGATTAATGCCAGTCTTTCTCAAACAAATGTCAATCTTCCATCATATGCTACTTGTTCATTGCCATTGAATGTTACAGTAGGAGATAAAGGTAAATATACGAGCAAAGTGACTGTAAAATCAAATAATACTCAAACGAGCAAATCCATTATATTTACTATATTCGTCTCTCTGTATGGTGTTGATATTGCCCCTGACAATACAGAGATATTGCGGGTTGGTAGTGATGCCCTTATTCTTTCAACTCCTATAACTCTTACAAATACTGGCTGTCTCAACGATACCTATCTTTTCACTATTGAGGCACCTGCATCGTTTCGCCCCTCAATCGAAGGAGAAAATGCAACCTGGAATTATACCGGATCTTCAGCAGGAATTGTTCTCGCCGGTGGAGAACAAAAAAACGTTTCACTTATTCCACGGATGGTTCAAAGTAAACCCGGTATTTATACTCTTAATCTTTCCATTCAATCACTTTCCAAGAACTCAATTTATGATGATGCTAAAATTCAATTTCATTACAAAGAAGATAGCTATTTTACCATTGATACAACACATCGCAATATTGCACCAGATAAAAAAGCGCAGTATGTCATAACGCTCGAGAATTTATCGGGTGAGCAATTATCTATTAAACTAAATGAAGTTGATTCAGAGTGGACTGTAACAATTTTCCATGATGCTGAGGCGGTCCTGACAAATGAAGGATCCGCCATTCTTGATGTAGAAAATGAAAACTCCAACATACTTCTATTGGAAGTAACCCCCCTCAAGGATACCTTTGGATTAAGTTCGACCCTACAACTTTCTATTATTTTAGGAGGAAATATCCCAAAATTTGGTATTCTACCATTTATCATTGGCACGATACTTACCACCTGTATTGCGGTACTCATTGCAGCTCCCCTTGGATTAAGTTGCGCGATATTTCTCGCTGAATTTTGCCCTAAAAAATTGCGAAACATTTTACGACCGTTATATGAGTTACTTGCTGGTATCCCCTCTGTGCTGTATGGCCTTTGGGGTTATCTGACCTTTGGACCATGGATCTCTACCGCCATATATCCCATCATAACATCCACAATTGGACAGGTACTACCACTCTTTAGTGAAACATCAAAAATAGGAAGCGATGTATTAACTGCATCAATTGTTCTGAGTATCATGATTATTCCGATTGTTATTACTTTATCTGAAGATTCAATCCGCTCTGTACAGCAATCGCTTAAGGAAGGTTCACTTGCACTGGGCGCAACACGGTGGCAAACGATGCGCCGCATCATTCTTCCCACTGCAAAATCAGGTATCGTATCATCTGTAATATTAGGAACGGGTAGAGCAATAGGTGAAACAATGGCTGTTCTTATGATAATGCGATATGCAACAGCCATACCAAGCTCACTTTTTGATTCAGCAGGCACCATGACCTCTGTTATTGCAGCAATTCTTGGCTCAACATTCAATAGCGATCTTACCCGTCACGCTCTTTTTGCAGTTGGCATGATCCTCTTTTTTATGATTTTCACTCTTAATATTGTTATTTATCGAATTACTCAGGACCGTAAACAAAGGAAAGCCCCTCAAAAAAAACTCCATAAAGTGCTACCAACTCTTTTATTAATTATTTCCTCTTATTCATCTAAGAAATTTAAAATTGTTAATGTTAATGAAAAAGTAAAAGAAAACACAATCTCGAACACTAAAAAAAAATTATTTAAGGTTATAGACACTCTCACAGTTGCATCCACAAGAAAAAAGCAATTCAAGATACTCTCGAATTTTCGATCTGATCATAAACACGAAACTAAACAAACTAGGTTTTTTGATGCATTAGATATTGAACATCTCACTAAAAAAGCAAGACAACATCAAAGATTGATCAATGTGCTGTTAATTCTAGCTTCACTATTAGTTACTTTCTTTCTATTTCTTATTCTAAGTGATATTGTCATAAAGGGAGCACCTGCAATACAGTTTGAATATATATTCAATCGTGAAGTCGGTGTCGGTGTAGAAGGAGGATTTGCTAATGCCATCGTCGGTTCCTTACAACTTATCGCACTTGCAATTAGTATTGCTGCACCGCTATCAATTGGATCAGCAATCTATGTTCAAGAATATGCGAGAAAAAATAATTTCTTAACAAAAATCATTTTATTCACCTCTGATACTTTAGCAAGTACGCCCTCTATTGTGTTTGGGGCATTTGGCTTTATTTTCTTTGTCTGGTATCTTGGGTTTGGCTTCTCGGTTCTTGCGGGAGGCATTACGTTAGCATTTATGATTATTCCACTTATGTTAAGGAGTTCCGTCGAGGCTATTAAAAGTGTTGGTGGTGAAATTCGCGAAGGATCTCTTGCACTGGGAGCCACAAAATGGCAAACCATTGTACGTGTCGTAGTACCTCCCGCTTTACCAACAATAGTGAGTGGTATTATCATTTCGATTGGTCGGGCGATTGGTGAAACTGCTGCAATTTTATTTACTGCAGGGTATGCTATACATTTTTCAACATCATTTTTACAACCAGCAGCATCTCTACCCAACCTGATTTTTAAAAATTATGATCTGAGTGGTCGATATCCGATATTAGGTGAAAAAGTCTATGCAGCAGCGCTCATTCTTATCATAATTGTACTCATACTAAATTCGCTTGCAAAATTAGCATATATTCGTTCTGCCAAAATGGATAAATAACTTCAACTAAAGCGTTCTATTTGCGGCTATTAAATGGACATCTTAACAATTTGATAATTTATCCCGATGTTTTATTAAATAATGGCTCTTAATATTAACATGATACAGATTTAATCAATAAATAATTTGGAAGAACCACTAGAAAAATATAGATACTATAGTTCTATATATGGTGCATAGAGGTAAATACTATGTGGGATGTATTCCATAGGCATAATTTGAAGGAAAAAAGCAAAATTATTATATTTATTCTATCAGGATGTATTATGGTTGGTCATGGTCTTCGGATGATTGTGCAAGGTATTTTTATGAGAGGATCATCTTATTTTCCGAATACCTTTGATTTAATCTTTGATTGGTTAACGTTAGCAGTGCTTGGATTGATTCTGTTCTGGTTGGGATTTTATAGATTTTACATATATGTCTCACAGATACATAAACTGAGAACTCAGAGTAATCAGATTGACAGAATTTATAATCAACCAACTTAACATATGGGGTGTATGTTGAGGGCAGTGAAGTATTTTTGTAACTCCCCTCAGTGTATTGTTTTTCCCCAAATAGTAGTCATGTTTTTTTGTGTTGGGTCCCCCTTATTGGAAATACGTTGGTTGGTTTACAGAGAGTAAAATACGTTGCGGTTAATATATAGTTTTTCCATATAAAATATAGATTAACCGGTTGTGAATATACGTCTATATAGTTATTCTTTTTTTTTGAGAAATGATGAATTGATGGTTAATTGATGTTTCAGCGATATCTAAAATATATGCCCGTGTTCTTTCTAAGCTGTCTATAATATAGGCTAAGCAAACAATGGTTTGAGCATCACCTCTGAGTTTAAGTGTCTCATGTGTCAGATTTTCGGTGATTTTATTAAGTTCTTTAGCTTGGTTTACTACATCATTAGCATGATCGAATTTATTTCTGTTAAACGCGTTGATTGCTTCGTCAAACATTTTTAAAATCGTGTCGCTAGCTGCAACTATTTTTGGGATAATATCATTGGTGTTTTTGATGTTTTTTGCGTTTCCAGCGATTTTTTTTGCATGATCTGCGATTCGTTCAATGGATCGTGCGACAAGCAGATACCCAAGGACCTCTTGTGGGCGTACATTCATTTTCTCTGCAAAAAACATATCATTCATCACAAGGTTATATTGTTTAGCTATCATCCAATAAAACTTATCTACTTCGTCGTCACGAAGTTCTACATCTTCAGCAAGAGAAGTGTCATTGTTTTGAAGGGCAGCTACGGCATCACGATGCATGCCGCGGGTGATGATATACATGCGTTTTAACCCTTGGATAAGTGAGAGATCACTGGAATCAAGCAGATCTTTGACTTTTACATACGTGCTTGTTTCATCGATGATTTCGGGGCCGATGACATTATGAATCATCCGGCGTATGTCCTGCCTGAGCTTGGGCTGTAATTTATCAGTACTTGTTATTTCAATAGTATTATATCCTGCTAGATATGCGCCAATAAATTTCCGTATAAGTGTATCAGTGTCTTGTTGAGTTTCAAGGTTAATCGTATTTGCAGTTGTTTCCTCGTTATTTTTTAATTTTGGATTTATTAACAATGTACCATCTGATCGCGGTACCATAATTACACTGTTACCATTTTTTATGTTTACCTTCTTCACCCATGTTTTTGGAAGGGATATTATATATGTTGATTTACCCGTTATCTGAACTTTACGTGTTTCCATCTTGGTCCATCACCTATCTTTTTTTAGATAATGCGTAAAAAGAATTGTTAGCCCCCTGTAGCCATTATTTGTGTCCATACTATGTTTCTAAATCTTTAAACCGGTTACTTGGATGTTTTTTCCAGTGTTTTTTTGTTCAAAAGTATTTACCCTATACATATAAAAATTATCAATATAGAATACAGTTTCTATATAGTCCTATAGAGATAATGTGTATAAATTGAGGATGAGGAGCGGGGAGTAGAGATTTCAGAGATGGGATGGAGCGAGAAGAGGAGACGAAAAGAAAATACGGTTTTTTTTCTTACTCATAACTCTACAACCCCTTTATACCTTGAAGTTACACATAGCATTAAATAGTTTTGACCATAGAATATATATGCTCAATAGTCTCAATAGAGTATAGATTTAAATTCGCAATTTTTTTTTTATTTTTTTACAAAGGAAAACAAAAGGATAGCACTCACTGTTAGCAAAAAACCAAACATAAACGTACCTTCAGGTGCAAAAACATCCCATAAAACCCCTGCGATAAATCCTCCAGGTAATGCGACAAGACCTATCACTGTATGAAACGTGCCTAACGCAGTAGCTTTTAACTGATCAGGCGCAAGATCAACCACATACGCCCGCTGCACTCCATCAATAAACGCATAAAAAAACCCATATGCCACAAATACACCAACTAACACTAAAGGAGAAGCTGAAAACAATAATAGGAGGGTGGTGGTAGCAAACAACCCATACCCTAGAAATAACACGGGTTTTCTGCCGATACTATCTGAGAGTATCCCTGCAGGAATGATACATATCGTGTATACAATGTAAAATAATACATACAAAAGAAGCGCCGTATCATTTGATAAACCGATATTTCTAGCTCGTAATAACAGAAATGCATACCCAAAGTGACCTGCAGCAAAAACCGCTGCAACAAGTATGAATATTTTTAAGTTTAACGGAAGATCGCCGATACTCACGCGTAATGATTGTTTTGTATGAATCCTTTTTTGGTGAGGTGTTTCTTTGATAAACATAATCCACACAAGTGCAATGACACCGGGGATAAATGCGATTAGAAATAACTGCTGGAACCCGAGCAATGGTAACAATGCAACCGCAAGTATTGCCCCCGATATCGAACCGATCCCATCCATAGCACGATGAAAACCAAACGCTTTTCCACGCACCGATGCATCAGCGGATTCAGCAATAATAGCATCACGCGGAGCATTACGCACCCCTTTACCAACCCGTTCAATAACACGAATCACTAACACCAATGGCCACGAGGATGCAAACGCAAACAATGGTTTGGTAAACGAAGATACCCCATATCCTGAAAAAATAAATGGTTTCCGTCGTCGTATTCGATCTGACCAGTACCCTGAATACACTTTCAACAATGACGCTGTAGTTTCAGCAGCACCTTCAACTATTCCAATTACCCATGCACCCGCACCAATTGACACTAAATACAGTGGTATCACCGGAAAAACCATTTGACTGCTCAAATCGGTAAATAAACTCACCAGAGCAACAAATAAAATATTTCGAGACAACCCTGAAAGGCACCCCACTAATCTAGAGTTGGTGAAAATGCCAAAATCCCATACAATGAA
>CAZRMY010000107.1:0-6622 GCA_964601295.1 uncultured Thermoplasmatales archaeon
GGATCTCAAAGTTGATTGGGGTAAAGCCTAGCAAAAATAATATTGTCCCAAAGCCGGTAGAACCTCTATACGTAGTTGGGTGAGATATTAGGCGACTTTTTTGAACCGAGTTCCTAGTTTTTTCATGACTTTTGGTAGCGTCGTGTATTCCATATCTTCCATAGGAAGTCGATGTGGCTCAAATGGCCCATGACGTCGCATGTAATCGGTGACATATTGTGATTGTTCACGTATCCGGTCAAATGCAGGATCATCGAACATGTCAACGGGCTCAGTGAGTTTACCGTTTTTCATTTGGAACCCAAGACCAGTTACCCGTGGAGGTCCATCGAATCGAGTGCATATTGCGTTTTTGACTGAGACGGGCATTAACGGGCCGTTATGCGAGCCACGCATCCATCCTGAGACAAGATGTCCAAGGGAGAATCCTTCGAGTACTTCGCCGACAGCAGGGAGACCTGATTGGGCTCGTACCGCGCAGACAGGATCGTCTTTTCCTACGTATTCACCAGCGATCTGATACAGTTTATCTGTGGATATCACTGCGACTGGTTCTTTTGGGTTTAATTTCGAGGTTTTTTTGGGGAAAACACGTTTTATGACAAACCGTGATTTCGCCCCGATCAGTGCAAGGAGGTCATACATTTCCTCTGGGCTTTTCATGAACACGTTTTTATGTTCCATTATATCCCAGACTTCGAAGATGAATCCATCATGGATTGAGGGATCGATGATAAGTCCTGCGGTGTTAAAGGGATCAGCAAATATTTTGAATAACGGTAGATTGAATGCGCCTGGCTCGGTTTTATCCATGAAAAAAGTCAGTACAGGTTCTGCTTTTCGTTCGGTGAACTCCATTTCCGCGCACCCGGGTCCCATGCCTTTGATGTTTCCAGAGAATGCATCACAAAGTAAATCTTGTCCGGCGCCATAGAGCCCATGTTCACGTGCTTTTTCTGTAGCATCGCAGAAGGTATCCCATGCTAGAGTATGGATGTCTTTATTGTCTTCGCCCTTATTATGGGTCATAACCAGTTCAAGATCATCTCCACAGTGAGTGACATGAAAATCAATCAGTAACCCGTCTCTCTGTGCTTCAAGGAGTTTTTTATGCGCGATTTCCATCAGATCAGGATGTACAGTGACGTGCCCTGGCCACCCTCCTACGTCAGCTTTAATTATGCTAAAGGTAGTTTTCATAGTAGAAGCCTCCGATTTCTTGTATATAGACTTTGTTTATAAATTATTTGCCATAAATTTTCAGTAAACTATATATTTTTCCCGCATTTTAATGGTGTTTTGTTGAGGAATCCTATGGCCATTGAAATATACAATAATCTTACACGGAAAAAAGAACCATTTGTCCCAGTTGAAAAAGGGAAAGTAAAGATGTATGTCTGCGGGATGACCGTATATAGCGATGCGCATATTGGTCATGCACGTACGTATCTTGCGTTTGATGTTATACGACGGTATTTTGAGTACAAGGGCTTTGAGGTACATTATGTACAAAATGTGACAGATGTTGATGATAAAATTATTGCAGCGGCTAATAAGGAAGGAGTTGATCCGTTAGCGTATTCGAAGCGTTTTACTGATCGCTGTCTGCAGGATCTTGATGCGTTAGGAATACGACGTGCAGATAGGTACCCGCGGGCTTCAGAGACTATTGATGATATGATAATTATGATTAAGCAGATTATGCAGAATGGGTATGCCTATGAGGCAGACGGTGATGTGTATTTTGCAGTAGAAAAGTTTCCTGCGTATGGGAAGCTTTCGGGTCAGAACATTGAGGATATGCAGGTGGGTGCCCGGGTTGCTCCTGGAGAACATAAGAAAAGCCCGCTTGATTTTGCGTTATGGAAAAAAGCAAAACCGGGTGAGCCCTCATGGGATTCACCATGGGGTAAGGGTCGTCCCGGGTGGCATATTGAATGTTCAGCGATGAGCAGTAAATATCTTGGGTTGCCGTTTGATATTCATGGTGGTGGGATGGATTTGCGTTTCCCGCATCATGAAAATGAGATTGCTCAGGCTGAGGCGGCCACGGGTAACAGTTTCGCACGGTATTGGATGCATAGTGGGTTGCTTACGGTGAATGGGGAGAAGATGTCGAAATCCTTGGGAAATATTGTGAATGTGAAAGAGTTAATACAAGAGTGGGATCCAGAGGTGTTACGATTTTTTTATGCGTTGACACATTATCGTGGACCACCTGATTTTAGTGAAAAAAACCTGCAGGATGCTGCAAAAGCATTAGATCGTATTCACCGGCTACTGGAAACATTGAGAAAGTACGCAGGAGATGCCACATCCGAGAAGTTGGTTGTTTCGTCACTTTCAGATTCTGAAAAACAGTATTATACCCGCGTTACGGTATTTCGAGAAGTATTTGAAACTGCGATGGATGATGATTTTAATACACCGCAGGCGATTGCAGCATTGTTTGAGTTTGTCAATGATTCAAATCGTTTTCTTGATAGCCACTCCACGGCCACTCAGGAGCTAATGTCATATGCGTTGGAGACCCTTCTTTCTATTGGACAGGTATTAACGCTGTTTCAGGGCGACCATGCTCAGGAAACCCAAATAACGGACAAAACGGTGGTTACGCATCTTCGTAGGCTGCTTGAAAAATATAATCCAGAATTGTCCGTTGATACGCTTGATGCAGAGGAGATTTTGGACAGCTTATTACAGGTGCGTGAGCAGGCACGTACAAATAAAAACTGGAAAGTTGCTGACAGCATCCGTGATGCCTTAAGCGAGTTAGGTTTTGAGATTCAGGATACTGATGAGGGTCCTGTGTGGAGGAAAAAGTAAGAAAGCATTATGGAAAAAATACTGGTGGGTTTTGATGGTTCAGACGGTGCAAAACAAGCATTGATGAAAGCAAAACATATCGTTGCGGGGGATGGAGAGATTATTTTGTTGGCGGTACTTCCACGTCCAGAGGATAAAACCTTTCTTGATGAAAATATGTATAAGAATATCCGCAGTAAGGCAAAGCAGTTAATTGCTGATGCAGTCAAGGAGCTGGGTGATCATACGTACACGGTGACCCCAGTGATTGAAAAAGGAGACCCGGCGTCAACAATTATTGATCAAGCAAATAAACTAGGGTGTGATCTAATTATGCTGGGAAGTACTGGTACGAGTGCGTTTGGCAGGTATTTGTTGGGTAGTGTTGCTAATAAAGTGGTGCAGTATGCGCATAAACCGGTGATGGTTGTACGGTAAAAAAAAAACAGTTTTTAGCGCCTTATTTTTTATTTACCACGACCAAGATTCGCTCGGATACTTGGCCGTACTTTTTCAGCTCCACGACCTTTTTTATGTAACCCGCGGCCTCGTTGACCGGCACTGGTTTTTCCACGAAGTACACGTCTTTTACTTGGTTTTTCGCATATCCAGTTGATCTTTGGGTCTGATTTGATGACGGGGTGTTGTGGGTCTACCATGATGATTTCGTAATAATGATTTTTTCCGTCTTCGCCAACCCAGTATGAGTTTAACACTTCGAGGTTAGGGTACTGTCTTGCGGTTCGTTCTTCGGCGATGCGTTGGGTGCTTTTTCCCATGGTTATTTTGTTTATACCTTTGCGTGCTGCTCGTCGACCACCTTTGATCTGATGTTTCCGCAGGCCGCCACGTCGTACGCGTGCTCGGGCGATGACGTAGCCTTGTTTTGCTTTGTAGCCAAGTGATCGTGCTCGGTCGATACGGGTTGGTTTGTCAACTCTGTTGAAGTTTTCTTCTCGTCGCCATTGAATTAACCGGTTTTTCTGAGGTGATTGGTAGGAGGTATCCGGTTTTTTCCATTGATCTGCTAGGTGATCATACATGCTTTTAACCATAACGTGGTACACTACTCCGTATGGGTTGGTAAAGCCTATGCAAGGAAAGAGCTTATTTAAAACTTTTTGTTATGCTGTCTATGCGGGGTTTTTGTTATTTTGTTCAAGTTTTGGGTAACGAATGTTTATATAATATAGCACCATGATATATTAGTATACATGGGGGTATTTTTGATTTGACAAATACTGTTAATGAGTTAAAAATATGGGTTTTGTTGTTATCTGTTATGCTTTTAGCAGGTGGATTTACTGCGGCATCAGGTGGTTTAACTGATGATTTTTGTTATGCGTCACCGCAGCCAGGTGATGCTCGTGTGGGGTATACCACGCTTGGGCCGGAGTCATCAGTGCCATTAGTAGATTATGAGCCGTTATCTTCGGTGTCTTATGATGCTGATATTAGTGAGTTGCTTGAGCAGCTTGATGAGGAGTTGATGTATAGCTATATTGAGAATCTTACTTCTTTTGGTCCACGTGTGACAACGTCTCCGGCGATTGAAAACGCTAGTGTGTATATTTACAATGAGTTTTCTAGTATGGGTCTTGATGTCCGCTATCAGGATTGGAACTGGGAGGATCATGATTTGTATGGGCGAAATATTGAAGCAACACTACCCGGTGATGATCCGGAGAGTGAGTTTATTTTTGTGGTCTGTGGTCATTATGATAGTGTGTCAGGTAGCCCTGGTGCAGATGATGATGCATCCGGGGTTGCCGCGGTCCTTGCTGCAGCGTCTATTATGAGTCAGTATAGTTTTAATCATACGGTTCGTTTTGTTGCGTTTTCTGGTGAAGAGCAAGGGTTGGTTGGGAGTTATTATTATGTTGAAGAAAGTTATGAGAATAATGATCAAATTGTTGCAACGTTAAATGCAGATATGATCTCGTATGCAGAAAATCCTTCTGCTGCCAGTAAAATAAAAATCTATGAAAATGAAGCTTCAGAGTGGGTTACGCAGTATACTGCGGCTATTTCTGAGACGTATGCTGATCAGATAGAGCTTGAGGTATTACCGAGTGGACCGTCATCAGGGAGTGATCATTATCGGTTCTGGGAGTTTGGCTATGATGCTATTTTCTACTTTGAATACACGTTTAACCCGTATTATCATTCGCCAGAGGATGTTATTGAGCATTGTAATATGACGTATGCGAAACGTGTGGGGCGATTAATTCTGGGGACGCTGGCAGATATTGCGCAATCACGTGTTGGCTTTCCAGTGCTAGAAGTGACTATTATGTCCGGGGGACCGGGGGTTCATGTAGTGGTAACGAATGTGGGAACTGCAGAGGCGGTTGATGTAGATTGGCGTATTTCCCTTAACGGAGGGTTAGTTCTTTTGGGAAAACAATCCAATGGGACCATTCCCGAAATTCCTATCGGGGAATCTGCGGAAATCACGCATGGCCCGGTACTTGGGTTGGGTAAAACAGAGATTATCGCAAGTGTTGAAGGGAAACAAGATTCTGCGCAGGTTTTTCTCTTTTTCTTGTTTATCTTTGGGCTTAATACAAGATGATTTAGCTCATGCCCCTTCACTTTTTTTATGAGTGTGTTCACCAAAATATAATATAGCCGAGTTTTTATTCCCCACCCTGGAGGAAGTTATGGTACATTATTTTAATAAATCATTGGAGACCCTACCACGGAAAGATTTGAGACAGCTGCAGTTGAAACGATTGAAAAACACAGTTCAGACCGTGTACGATACAGTTCCTTTTTATAAGAAGAAATTCAAGCAGCATGATGTTACTCCTCAGGATATTACTTCGCTTGATGACATTGTTAAATTACCGTTTACGACGAAAGATGATCTGCGTGATAATGCACCGTTTGGTATGCTGACTACGTCGCTTGATGCGTGTGTTGAGCTGCATGCGTCTTCTGGGACCACGGGTACGCCGGTGACAGTGTGTTATACGCCAGGTGATTTAGAAGTATGGGCTGAGGTGATGGCTCGTTGTTTGTCCATGGCGGGTTTGACACAGAAAGATATTTTTCAAAACCCGATTCCTTATGGGACGTTTACCGGGGCGTTTGGGTTTCATTATGGTGCGCAAAAGGTTGGTGCATTGGTGATACCTTCGGGTAAGGGGCAGTCTGAGCGTCAGATTAACCTTATGAAGTATTATGGGACGACGTTTATCGGTGGTGTCGCCTCATATGTTATCCGGTTGGGACAGGTTGCACAATCAATGGATATTGATCCAAAGGATCTTCAGGTGAGAAACGGGTTGTTTGGCGCTGAAATGTTTACTTCAGGGTTGAAAAAACGTATCGTGGACACCTGGGATATGGATGTGCATGATATCTATGGGCTTACTGAGATGTGCGGTCCGGGTGTGTCTACTGATTGTGATGAGCATGATGGCTTGCATCTGTGGGAGGATCATTTCTATGTGGAAATCATTGATCCAACGACGCTTGAACCAGTTGGTCCTGGAGAAGAGGGTGAAATGGTGCTTACCACGCTTACCAAGGAGGGTATGCCGCTTTTGAGGTATCGCACGCGTGATATCACGCGGTTGTACTCTGAGGAAACCTGTGCCTGCGGGCGGACACATGTTAAACATGCGCCGATTAAAGGACGTAGTGATGACATGGTTATCATCCGTGGCACCAATATGTACCCGGGGCAGATTGAATCCGTGCTTATGAAACACCCTGAGGTAGGTGGTAACTGGCGGATGGTGCTGACAACCGCTAATGATGTAGATCAGTTGACCGTGGAGGTTGAAACCAAAAAACCGTTAAGCCCAAT
>CAZRMY010000108.1:0-2874 GCA_964601295.1 uncultured Thermoplasmatales archaeon
GACATCTTCATCAGGTCGTATACGGCAATCTATTATTGATTCTAAAGATGCCAGATCTTCGCCTACAAACAATAGCATAAGATTATCGCTGCCAGATACCACAAAACCATTTAGGAAGAAAGGGCACCCTTTAAACATATTTAAAATCTTTGTAGTATTAGTCGTACGTACCATCACCTTAGCCAAGTAAATCCCTATTTTGTTTATGTTAACCCCAATTATTTCATCTATGATTCCTTTCTCTTTTAGTTTTTTGATACGCATGGCCACTGAGGGTTGGGATAAATGAACTTTTTCCGCTATTTTTTCCTGTGATATGCTGTGATTATCATGGATTAACGAGAGAATTCTCCTGTCTTTTTGATCTAATTGTATACTTTTTCTTGTCATACTGCAACACCTACTTTAACAAATATAATATTCGATATGAGGTGTATCTATTTAACTATTTTTAATAAATATTTATAAAAAATGTTTTTAATACGATAATTATTGTAAAAAGATTTATTAGTACTATATGATACGTTTTTATACGGTTGTAGAAGCATGTAATAATTAGATTTACTCATAGATTCCTCCAAGCATCCTATATTCGTTCACATCTTTTATTATGATTCTACAACCCCCGGATCCCACACATAATCAAATTACTTAAATTTAGGCAGTTCAGTTATACTAGAAATTAATGATGCAGCGGATATATCATATGGAAAATGGGTATACCCTGGCAGCTATATAGGTGAAATAGAAATGCCAAGAAAGGAGAACGGCGGTGGTTTTGGGCGAAGCGCCCGTCGAGGACTTGGTGGTGGTTTTAACTTGGATCCAGGTGGAGAATGTATCTGCCCAAGCTGCGGGTATCATGAGACTCACCAACTCCACATTCCTTGTAAGTCGAAAAAATGCCCAAAATGTGGGTCATCAATGATTCGCGCGGAATAGTTTAGGAGAAGAGTATATGAAAGACGATACAGCAAAAGAAGAGGATAGTGATATTGGCAAGATTAAAGAATTTCTGTTGGAGCTGGGATTTATTTGTAAGAGTTATCCTTCAGCTCAAAATCTTATTTACACTAAATCTGGAGATATTGTCATAATAAAAAATAACAAGCATTAGAACTACTAATGCAGAGGAGCATTTTATAGGAGGATATGTATCTTAGGAGTGGCTAATTCAGCTGTGATAATGCGTGTTTTCTTGTAGGGTGGTGTTAATATTTCTTTATGTTTGATAGGAATAATATCTATTTCATTTATTTGTACTGACGACGTTTTGATGTTAAAAAGTAGCAGCTGTAAAATACGTGATTGGAGTGCATGATACTATCAAAGACGTTTATGATCAATCAAAAGCTAGGAAACTTAACAGTTTAAATCAGGGTATTAAACATTGCGTTAAGTGTAAGCTTTCCGAGACTAGAACACAAGTTCTTTGTGGCGAAGGTACCCCAAATGCTTCCCTTATGTTAGTCGCCCAAGCTCCCGGGATAAAGGAGGATAAAGTGGGAAGGATGTTTGTTGGACCATCTGGTAAAGTGCTAGATAGATTATTGGCAGCTAATAATGTACAGAGAGATCGGCTCTATATGACTAATCTCGTAAAATATATGCTTCCTAAATATCGGAAACCCAAACGGGATGAAATTGACACATGTAGCGTCTTTTTAGAGAAGGAAATACAGGTGGTAGAACCCGACGTACTCGTTCCCTTAGGCCATTATGCCACTAAACTTCTGTTCGAGAAATACCATCTTAATATACCCTCTAAACCAAATTTTTATACCGTCTATGGAAAACTGTTTTTGGCAAATAAATACAGGATACTGTCTCTTCAACATCCTGCAGCTATTCTGTATGATTCGTCTATTGAACCAGTATTGATGAATAACTATTACAAGCTGTTTGTGCTGTCAGCTGATTGCAAATGGTATCCGGTATGTCCTATGAAAAGATATTATGAAAATGGGTTGGTAGAGAAAAAATGGATAGAGTTATATTGCAAAGGTGATTGGGAAAACTGTATTAGATACCATTTAGAAGAAAATGGAGCAGCTCATCCTGATTGGGTGCTCCCAGAGGGGACATTAAATGAAGAACTAGCGGCACATGCTGGTTATTGAACTTTTACGCTAAAAATTATAATATTGAAAAAGGAGGAAATATAAAAAATGAAAGAAGATTGGAGGATTTCAGATAGAGTTATGCAGATACAAAAATCTGCAATCCATGAGATGACGCGCTTATCAAAAGAAATCGATGATGTTGCATTTTTGTCTTGGGCAAAACCCACGTCTGATACGCCAGAGCATATCAAAAAAGCCGCTATAGAAGCTATAAAAAAAGGCTTAGTCGGCGGTTATTCTGGTAATGCTGGGCTGTTAGAATTACGGGAGGAGATATGTAAGAAGTTGCAGAGGGATAACGACATAGATGCAAATGTTTCCCAGCTATTGGTAACTATTGGAGCGGTAGAGGGATTGTCTGCGGCTATAATGGCTGTTGTTGATCCTGGTGATGAGGTCGTACTTCCCTCTCCAACCTATTCCACCCACATCCGTCAGGTTGTTCTTGCTTCAGGTAAACCCGTTCTTGTTCCCACAATAGAAGAAGATGAATTTAGCTTGGATATCGATGCCATCAGAAAAACAATAACTCCTAAGACAAAAGCTATTATGTATTGTTCGCCAAGTAATCCGACTGGCACTGTTCTTTCCGAAAAACAACTCCGGGAGATAGCGGATATTGCTTTAGAGAACAACCTCATTGTTATCACCGACGAGGCTTATGAATATTTCACATATGGCGGTCACAAACATTTTAGTATTGCCTCTATACCAGATATGAAAAAGAATACCATCAGTTGTTTTACGTTTA
>CAZRMY010000108.1:2884-6607 GCA_964601295.1 uncultured Thermoplasmatales archaeon
ACAAAGAGTTATGCTATGACTGGTTGGAGAATTGGTTATTTACATGCGGATGAGTCGTTAATACCACAGGTTACCAAGGCACATATTCCTTTCGCGATTTGTGCTACAGTAGTCTCTCAATATGCTGCGCTTGCAGCATTACAAGGTCCTCAAGATTGTATTGCACAGTTTAGAGAACATTATCTTGCAGCTCGAGATTTAATGTGTAAACGGCTTGATGAGCTAAACACTATTTTTGAATATCAAAAACCACGAGGTTCATATCTTATGTTTCCAAAAATAATACCAAAGCAGGGTCGAGACTCAACACATTTTTGCAAAAAACTTTTACAAGATGCAAAAGTTTCAACCACTCCCGGGATCGCATTTGGACCAACAGGAGAAAGTCATCTTAGATTATCCTTTTGTGTTCCAGAAGAAATGATTAACAAAGCTTTTGATAGGATTGAAGCGTATTTTAAATAATCCAGTTGTATGTGAGGTAGAACATGAGATTAACTGTGGTTTATGATAACGAGGTGTTTAAAAAAGGCGCTGGATTAGCTGCTGATTGGGGTTTTGCTTGTTTAGTTGAAACAAAGAATGACACTGTGTTGTTTGACACCGGAGCGAAGGGAGAAATATTGCTTAGTAATATGCAGAGACTTGGTATAAATCCCAAAGATATTAACAAAATTGTGATATCACATGAACACTGGGATCATAACGGTGGGCTAGAGTCACTTGTAACTCTGGTCGATGAGGTCGAGGTGTATCGTATTGAAAAAAATGATATGAAGGGTAATATTAAACAAGTGACTGTGAAAGAGATGCAAATGATTTCGCAGGGAGTATATAGTACCGGTAGGTTAGAAGGATCGCCTGTCGACGAGCAATCATTAATTCTAAATGGAAACAATGGCTGGTACGTGCTTGCAGGCTGTTCCCATCCTGGTGTCGAAAAAATTTTGCACAAAGCACGACACCTGGGTGACATAGTGGGTGTGCTGGGTGGATTTCATGGATTTAACAATTTCTCAATTTTAAAGGATCTCAAATATGTGTGCCCCTGTCATTGTACCAAATATAAAAATGAGATTAACGCTTCATTTCCACTAATATCTTCAAAATGTGGCGCAGGAAAGAGCATTACTTTAGATGAGGGCACATGAGTTCTGCAGATTTAGATATATGGATAGATAAACAAGGGGAAATATTCCTGAGAGATATTGGTATAAAAAACAACCATGTTATTCTAGATTTTGGATGTTCACGTGGTACATATACCATTCCAGCAGCACAGGCTGTGGGGGAAAACGGACGGGTGTATGCTGTTGACAGAAAGCAAGAAGTTTTACATGAGCTGGCAGTAAAAGTTAAGCAGAAAAACCTTCAGAATGTTGAATTGATAGATATGGCACGGCACGAAGAAATTCCCTTATCCGATAACTTGGTTGATGTTATTTTATTGTTTGATGTTTTACATTTAGTTGAAAAAAGGACAGCGTTGCTTAGGGACCTTTTCCGGGTGTTAAAACCACAGGGGATCCTTTCTGTGTATCCGAAGCATCATCAGACAGATATGAATATGAGTTTAGCTGAAGTGCAAAGAGAGGTAGAAGCAGTTGGTTTCCATTTTGATGTGAAATCGTTAAAAACGTTAATGCATGATGATTTACCTGATACCGGATATGTTTTAAATTTCCAAAAAATTTAATGAGCGATATGATGTATAGTGTATAAAATGAATGTGGAGATCGCATTACTCTTAACCATGATTGCGGGTCTTTCTACCGGCATTGGTAGTGCTATTGCGTACTTTATTAAGAAGCCACGTATGAGATATCTGTCTTTTTCGTTGGGTTTTTCAGCAGGTGTTATGGTGTATGTATCATTTGTTGAACTGCTTCCTCAAGCATTGGAAGGTGTCGGTGATGTATTAGGTACTGCAGCTTTTTTTATTGGCATTCTGTTTATTGGTGTTATTGATTTAATTGTGCCTGAGGTTAAGAATCCTCATCATTATCGTGACCCTTCTGAGATGAATATGGGCAAGGTTGATACTACTCTTATGAGAGCAGGTCTGCTGACAGCGTTGGCAATAGGTATCCATAATTTTCCAGAGGGACTAGCTACTTTTGGTACGGCATTAGGTGATGTAAAACTAGGTGTGGTCATTGCTTTTGCTATCGCTATTCATAACATCCCTGAAGGTATATCGGTATCGGTCCCTATTTTCTATGCAACAGGTGATAGAAAAAAGGCTTTTGTTTATTCTTTTTTATCTGGTATCGCAGAGCCAGTTGGTGCAATTGTAGGATTTTTAATATTATTGCCTTTTTTATCTCAAGGCCTTCTTGTATCGCTTATGGCGTTTGTTGCAGGGATTATGGTATATATATCGCTGGATGAGCTTCTGCCTGTGGCACATCGCTATGGTCACAGTCATACAGTTATTATAGGTATCGTGTTGGGAATGTTTGTTATGGCGGCAAGTTTGTCACTAGTATGACGTTTTATAAATTAATAATTTATTTGAATATTTGACATTATATTTGTTAATTTACTAATAATTATAGTTATAAATATCAAAAATTCAAATATTTATCATAATAAATTTTATAAGTGACACTTTTCTTCCTAAAACTTAGGGATGAATATAATAACCAATCTCCAAGAGTTAATACAAAGTCTTGAATGTGACGAATTACAATTCTTTGATAGAATTGAGCCAAAATATGAAAAACAAATAGATCTCATTAAAGCTAAAAAAAACTGTTATTATTCAAGGTGACGAACCTATGATGGCTATCAACTTTGAGCTTACCACTGAACAAGGACCTGACTAAAGAAATAAAAAAAATAACATTGAGTTAGGCGGTAGATAATATAAAAGAATCTGAAAAAAACTCCAATCAGCGAAAACAAAAGAATTTATTTGATATTTTCTCTGAAGAGGAATTATCAAAGTTATCTTGTGAAATTCAAAAGATGTACAAAAGTATTCGTTTGATCGAAATGCTGGAAAAGACACGTCGAAATGGATACAAGTTTGATAATATAGTTGGGCATAATTTTGTTGTTAAAACTTCACAAAATAAAGGTTCTGCCAATTCAAAATTTGATGTACTTCCATCAGAAACTAGAATAAAAATCGAAAATAAACCACAAAAAGCAAGGTCCTTATGCGATGTTATTACAAACGATAGCAGTGTATCAATAACAATTGACATGCCAGATGCGACAAAACAAAAAATACGTTTTAGAACAACTAAGGACACAATAGAGATTATGCCTGATAAACCAACGCAGAAATACCATAAATGTATCAGGCTTCCCTGTACCGTTCAACCAGAAACAGCTACATTCACCTATAAAAACGGTGTTTTAGACATTGGTATCACGAGAAATTAAGGGCGGTATTTATTGAAAAAAGAAAGAGTGGAACATAGAATCAAAGAATGTATCCGGTTTTCAAAGAGAACCAATACTTCTTTTTCTAAACTTGGCAAGAAAGAAATTCAAGAAATTTGTGATAAATATTATTAAAAGAATAAATTATGGAGAAAAAGGTGAATATGGCAATAAAAATAGATAAAGAGAAATGTACTGCTTGTGGGGCCTGTGCAGAAGTTTGCCCTGTTAATGCAATAACCATTCAGGATACAGCAGTGGTAGATGAAGGCACGTGCATTGAATGTGGTGCCTGCGTAGGAGAGTGCCCAGTGGAAGCAATAGAGCTAT
>CAZRMY010000109.1:0-6600 GCA_964601295.1 uncultured Thermoplasmatales archaeon
ATCGTTCTTTCAACTACAAATGGAACACGGGCCATCAACATCGCAAAAGACGCTATGGAACATAAACCACCTGCTACAAACCCAATAAAGACAACTTATTCTAAACAGTCTTCATCCTCAGATTCAACCTCATAGGCTATTTCAGCAAGTTTAATAAACTGACAACGAAAAAAATACGCGATACCACTAACAAACAAAAAAATAAGTCCTAAAGCCAACAAACTCCCCTGAAACTGACCTAAAAATCCTCCAACTGAAAAAAGCGACACCAAACCAACAACAACTATACAACTCACGCCTAAAAAAAAGAATAGCAAACAAGCTAGACCAGTTTTATGATCCTTATACACAGAAAATAACCGTGTTTTTGCCATGAATCAATCGCCTATGAATCAGATGATACATTTAAGGCATTCTGTACCTTACTTTGCAATTCATTGAGTTTTTCCCGGGTGCGCCCTTCTTGTTTTTCCAAGGTAGCTTTCCTCACCTCAAGATTCTCTTTAGTGGATTGCAACTCCTCTGTAACCTCTTTTTTGCCTTTCGTTTTAATTAAAACAGCACCTATACTCTTATAAATCGGCGTTTTATCGGTAGTCGTTTTAAGCTCCTCTAGTGCTTCCTCAGTTTCCCGCAACCGCACTTCGACTTGTTGACGTTGCTGAGAAATCATCTGAAATTGATTGCGTAACTGTTGTAGTCGATTAATCTGATCCTGTACTTGAGCAGGGAGTTGTTCTTCTGTCATTGTATCTCATCTCCTATTTTTATAACGGGTGAATTAAAACAGATGTATATTAAAGCTCTGCCAAAAAAGAAAAAGAGCTAGATAAATTTGACATATAATAATTAATATAATTCTATATATACTAATAGAAAATATTATATAGATTCCTACTAATATACACCTATACGCTTCCACTATGTGTTATCACGGGGGATAGACAAATAATGAATAAAAACGACAAAATAATCGTACTCATTGGTATAGCTGTATTAATAATTGCATCAATAGGCGTCTATGTCTGGGTGCCTCAACAAACACAAGCTAGCCTAGATAACATAGATAAACTACTGACAATGACCGGAACACTTAGCGATATACCAAACGCAGTAACAGTATCAAGTAGTTCACCATATTACGCGTTAATTGCCACACCCTTAACAGTCCATTATACCACAGATGGCGAACAAGAAATACTTCCCTTGTACATAAAAGACTTATCCAATCCATCTAAGGCTATCACCCGGGCGGAAGACATGATTGGGACACATGCAGATTTGTATATTGGAAGCGATGAATATAAAACACTGAAAGACTACTCATTGGAAATCGCTGAAACCTACTGGAAAAACAGTAAAGCAGCTTTATTAATTCAACACAATGAAACTGGATATAAACTGGGAGTTGCAGCTGCACCTATTGCATCATACTTGAATATCCCCATCATCGTTGCCGAAGAAATGGATGCTGATATTCAAAGTGTGCTGGAAAATTTAGGTATCAAAGCAACTATTGTTTGTGGTGATATACGCGGGTATGGCGAAATATTACAATTCACCGCGGTAAATGATATCGTTAATGCAACAATCGAACTCGTTGAACAAAAATTTGGGGACATAAACTATATAACGCTAGCAAATCCCCTTGATATTAGAGAAGCAACTATCCTTGACTCAACCGAGTATCATTTTGATGGAACAGTCAGCTCAACTACTATTACCCCAACACATATACCTGGAGTCCTCGGTTTAAACAGAGATGCTCCACCCACACGATTTCATGAATTTGAAATACCAAATAATTACACGTATGCTCGTATCATTATTGAAGGGCGAAATCTTGCAGAAGAAAACGTAGCTGAAACCGGTGGACAACTGATTCTACAACCTCATGATCCTGAGGGTAATCTTATTGGATTCTTATTTACAATTGGTGGTGTCCCTGAGAGAGATTCCACTGGTGCCATTATTGAGGATAAAATTCATTGGGAAACCATCGTGTATAATCAACCTGGAACATATGATATAACTGCATCATGCCGGTATATGACCACAAAAACGGGCGAATACGAAGTTGATGTTACCATAGAACATATAGCAGACCCGGTTATCCCCCATATGCCTGGATTATCCTCTATTGCACCATATCTTACCGCATATCATCAAGGGGTGCTTGTTGCAAAACCTGAGTTTGCTTTTGTCGGTGCAGAAACTATCATACCAAACCCTGATCCGGGAATTATCTATCCCGCATCAAATCCTGGTTTAATCGAAGATGTCAACGACCACGTATACAAGATACATGAAGAAATCAACGATCTCTTAGCATATTTAGATAAAATAGAACTAGAATCAGAAGATGATCTTAAAAGATTAAAATCCAGCTATGAAGACGACCCTGTTTACTTGGCATTAGTAGGAGATTCAGTTATGCTCCCTCATTACTATTATTATGATACCGAGGATGCTATCACTTTATATTATGGATGGGATGTCGCAGGTGATCATATCTATGGAAATATTGATCCGGAAGAACGAGATGATAAAAAAAGCATATATCAGGATGACGAATTCAGCAAGTACCCCTATCAAGAAAACATTGTTGGGCGAATCACTGGATGGGATGTACAAGATGCCAATGCATTAATTCTCAGAACAATATTCTATGACCACTTATTACAAAACATAAATAATAACGATTGGAAAGACACCGCCACCGTACAAACCGGCAGTGGTACTGATTTCCAAAAACTCCCAGGAGTAACTGCATTCCGGAGTTTATTTGGTGTTACAATGCCTACAAAATGGCCTACAGGACAAGCACATTTTGAAAACATGATGATCAGTGAACAAATCGCCAAAGGAGGATTCGAGGTTATCAGCACTGAAAATATCAAATCCAGTTTAAAAGGCTTTGAAAAAGAAATTCTCGATGAAATTAATGACCTTGGTATATTAAATCGTTTATTATTCCCAAAACACAAAATATATACTGTTGCTGGAGACGATAAAATCCATGGTCGCGACAACCAAGAAAACAGTAACTTTATCTATTCATTTGCCCATGGACAACCTATGGGTTTTGTGCATGCAGATGTACAACTTGATTCCCTTGCATTCAGACCCATAATTTTGGGACAGTTAATGAATCGATGGGGGCCGCTGCATATTTTACCTCCAAGTGGTCTTTCTACCATTGGCGGTTATAATGTACGATCAGTATCTAACATGGAGCTTGGACCATCTGTGATGATGGTGGAAAGCTGCTACGTTGGTCGTATCGATGGATTAAATCCAGAATGCTGCATATCCCAAGCATATCTTCATTCAGGGGTGAACTCATTTATTGCATCATCACGAGGAACGCCGGGACCAGGCTACCTAGATGCTCGTAAGAGAGCGGTAGGCTTGGGGATACGTGAATTTATACAAACTTCAATAAACCCTGATTTACAGGACGCTCATTTCTCTTCATTGCATGCGATGAATATTTTTGAAGATTTAACAGAACATGATACTGATGTAGGGACAGCATTTAGGAACGCAAAAAATGCATTTCTACCAATGGATGCTAATTCAACATTTTTCTGGACACCGCCACTTGCATTAAGTGTTAACACGCAAACAGACCGTGATCTAATTTCACAAAACTTTCGTCCGACAAGTGATGGTGAAGACGCAAAAGTAATGGATAAAAAATATACCTGTTTATATGAATATAATCTCTTTGGCGATCCGGCATTTAACCCGTATGAACCGGTACATAAATAAAACTATTATACTATCTTAATAATACAATTAGATGCATTATATATCTTAATTAAACTAGTTTAATATAAAATATTATTTTTAATTTTTATATAAGATGGTATAATTTATACTAAAGAGTTCAAAATGTTTATATACTGGAATATATATGTCAATTAGCAGAGGATGCATAAGCAATAATGGATGGGATAGGGATGAAAATAGATAGACGTCTCACTCTACTAGGTGTAATGCTGGTTGTTTTTAGTATGACTATGGCTACACAATATGCTAGTACGCGAATGACTTTTAGTTTTGGCATTGTACATCCAAGTAATGCCGATATACGATTTATCGCATCAGATAACTCATCAGCAGATGCAAAACATGTTATCAGAGTAAATGATAACTCATCTAATACAGCTAAATACCTGGAATTAAGCCTGGGAGATTGGTTCCCAAATTCGATGAAAAACTATACTGCAGCATTTGGTATTGTTAACGAAGAACAGTTCGCAGTGTATATTACCAATATCACTGTTGCTGGGACTAATGCAGATTATATTGATATTTGGCTTCATGGAAACCGTACCTCACAAGCGTCTACTGATACTGGTAGTGTTCATGCAGTCGATGGTGGTGCATCATCATTTACACGGGATAATAAAATTTGGCAGCTGGCTGCAGGGAATGGTTATCCCTCAAATATGTCGGCTGATGGAACTACGCAACTAAATACTGTATGGGATGACACAACGGGTATGAGATATTCATATAATAACGTAAACTTTTCAGTTAATGGTACTGCTGATTTCGTCTGGGTTGAGGTAAGCATTAATATACCTAGCGATGCAGATGTTAGTCAATCTGGATCAGGTACAGTGTATGTTAATTTCAAAGCTGGTGATCCCTGAGCCATTTAGATAGACACTCGAACATTACATAATTCAGTTTAATGCGGGTTTCATTTTGGGAGAGAATTCTTCCATTAACTATGATGAGGTGGGATGGGTAACAAAATGAAAGCAACTATGAAATCAGTCATAGGTAATTTGTTGTTCATCGCAATTCTTTTGCTGTTAACAACACGAATTTTTTCTGTCATGGCAGATACAGCATTCCCAGTAGATCTGGTAAATTCAAATTCTATGAGCCCTTCGTTAATGGAAGGTGATGTAGTCGCCTGGGTGCCAGTAGAGATTGAAGATATACAGGTTGGTGACGTTGTTGTTTTTAAAAGTTGGTTAAGTTGGCCTGAAGAAAGATTAGTGTTACATCGGGTTGTTGAAATAAAAGATGAATGGGGCGAACCTGCTCTAGTGACTAAAGGTGATGCAAATAAACATACTGATCAAGCAGGTCCACATATCCCTGAGCCGTATGTCACGGATAAAAATCTCATCGGCAAAGCTGTTTCCATTGGCAACCAACCACTGAAGATACCATTCATTGGTTATTTAGGTATATGGTCAAACGAATTATTTAAACAGTTGGCTCAACCAACAGCGGATAAGGGGGCTATGGCGTATGTAGGAATTTTTACACCATTGACCCTGTCTACTATTATTCTTGTTGTTGGTATATTTGTTCTACCTGAGAAACATAAATCGCTTAAGGAAAAATTGCGTTTTTATATTCTTGGGTCACATAACCTTGATTTAAAAAAAATATTTATCTTCTTTTTTATCATTTATTTTGCTTTCTTTGGTATTATACATTGTTTTGCATATGATTCCACTAGTGCATCAGTAGGTGTTGACGAATTTCCAGATAAAGGTCATTTTGAACTTGGTTCAGTATCTGCTGGACAACAAAGTATGCGGCGGCAGCTCCCGGTTTACAATCCCAGTATTCTCCCTGTCAAAGGGGTAGTATATGGTTCAGAAACATTACATGATTATGTCGATAAGCAGATTTTTGAAGTTAATCCTGGAAAATCTGAAACTTTGCACATAACTGCCTCAGCTCCGGAACATGCCCAACGCGGTGTGTATATTGATGATCTTCTGCTGTATTCTTCACCATTTTGGTTTATCATACCCGATGAAATATTTAATTGGTTGATGCAATTGACGGGGGAAAACGTAGTAATGTATTTGGATGTATTATCTGCATTGTTTCTAACTGTACTCACTATTTTACTGATGGTTGTGACATCTATCGGAATAAACAAAGTTACTTCAATATCAATTGATTGGTCATGGTCACATATTCACCGCTATATTTTTAAGAAACATCATTTAGAATTTTTGAAAGATAGGAAAAATCAAGTTAAACATTTTATCTTAGAAAAATATGGTTGGATTGTAAAAGTACCCGTAGCCCAGATAGACTGTAAAAAACCGATAATTGCCTCTCTGATTATTATACCATTTTTATTTTTAATTAGTGATGAGTTATTAGCGATGACTGTAGCAGCACTGTGTGCTGGTTTTGTTGCGTATATGTTAAGTTGCAAACAGCGCAGAAAAATTGTTTTTACTGTATTTATGGTGTTAAGTATATCAATATTGTATTGTATGGTAACGACAAACTACATGTTGGTAACTAGTCAACATGAATTCATTGAGATAGTGGCGTTAGGTATGGGTGCTATAGGGGTGTATACCTTAGTGCTCGCATTTTTTTTAATTCCGATAGGGATCATTATATGGTATTTTACCCGTTTAATGCGAAATCTTAAAGAATATAAAGAACCATTCACTGTTTTGGAGGGACACTGTGACCTGTAAAGGTTGATGGGAGCTAAGAAAAAATGGGTATTTTCAGAAAGAAATCGGTGTCAGACGCATCTTCATCTAAAAAAGAGAAAGGGGCAACAAACAAAAATAAAAAAGAATCAGATAAAAT
>CAZRMY010000110.1:0-6549 GCA_964601295.1 uncultured Thermoplasmatales archaeon
TAAAGTAAATAGAATCGCCTAAAATCTGCTATCCCAATCGATGCAGAGCATCGGGGCATTACGCAGATTTTCAAGACGGCGATTCTGGAAATTCGTACAGTTTCAATCGTTTCTTTGAAACATCTTGTTTTTTAATATAATCGCTCATCTCTTTAACACCATAGCCATCTCCAACAGTATCAATATGTCCACCCTCTGACCAAAAATGACCGCCCCAGAGCTCATCTTCTAAATCAGGGAATTGCTTAAACAATTGCTTTGCTGTAATACTTTTACAAATTTGCATAATCTGTGACGGAGAATACCTCGGTGCAGCTTTAATTAAAAGATGAAGATGGCAACTATCACAACCAATTGCTTGGAAGAATAGATAATACTTCTCAGAAATATCTAGGAGAATCTCTTTTAAATAATCAAAGATCTCATTAGAAATAATATGCTTACGATATTTCAATACAAATACCATATGGTAACGAATACGATAACTACAATGGCAAGCATATCTAATTTTCATCAAACTGACAATATGTTAGAAAGATAAAAACAAACCGGAGCAGAGCTCCGGGGTATTAAACCCAATTGGGAATAAATTGAAATCTCACATATTCATATTTATTGAATTTTCACAAATGATTTTTCATACATAGTCTTTTTTACTCCCATTTCCTTTTCATTCTTTCAGTATCATCGTCGTTTCTATAAGCATCTCCTTTTGTTTTCTCCATGTATTTTTCTAAATATAGTTGACAGAAAGCAACAATTTCTAATCCTTCAGAACCTTTACTCAATTTTTTATCGTTTTAAGGAGAGGAGATATGAATGGAATGGCACAAGGTTTTTGGAAGGATGGCGTGAGGAGGGAAGGGATGCCTTAATTAAAAAATTCATTTTCCGTGTGCCCCATCCATATATACAAATAGGTATGTCATAAGAATATATAAACTTATGTATTAGTACGTTATAATAATATTTATTATTTATTTGTCCATAACAATATTTAAATATATGCACTGAGGAAAAAATAATAATGTTAAAATATGCAATTATGTATGGACTGTATTGATTCTTATGGCTAAAAGAACAACAATCAGTCTTTCGGATGCGGAGCTTAAAAAACTTAGAGAATTGGCAAAAAAGGAACATCGACCTATTAGCAGGCAGATTGTTTACATGATGCATTTTTATTTAAAACAACAACAAGAAAAATAATTACTAGTCAACCTTTTTTAATACTTAGGGATGTGTAATGTCAAGTGTGATTGCCAACATTAAATGACATTAAAGAGTTGAGCAGAACATGCATTTATGCCCTGATGGTACCGTTCGTGGTTATACCATGTACGGTACTCATCAACTAGTGACTCTGGGTTTTCAAACACGGTATCCAGTGGGAGGAATTCCTCATTAAAATTCCGGATACACCGCTCAACTTTACCCTTGCACTGCGGATAAAATGGCGGTGCATGCTCCACTGTTACTTTTCTCCGGGGAGCAGTGCACCATTGTGAGAATTGTTCTCTGAATTGCGGTCCGTTATCAGCAAGGATTCTCCTGGGTTTACTATAATGTTTGATACAATGATGCAGATCTTGGGTGATGATTTCTGTAGTGACTTTTGGGTGCAGTTGAACGTTAAGAAGATACCGTGAGTAATCATCAATGATGAGCACCGCATTAAGTCGTTTGCCATCAAGACGGAAAGGTCCTTTGATGTCAATCTGCCAGAGTTCATTGGGTGCTTTAGCTCTGAAAAACTTCCATTCTCTCTTATTCTTCTTATACGGTGAACCATTTCTCCGACGTCTACGGAGGCGGTTGTTGATAGCTTGACGGCTGACATTAATGGTGTTCCAGGTGATATCAAGTGTAGTCTCGATGAGATACCGTATGTAAGGTGGGGGACTCATTAACGCTGTTCTTATCCGTTGAGTCCCCCAATGAAAGGTATCTCTTAGAAGGAGTATGACACCCTCCACTAAGGGTGTGATTTTTCTATGTCGTCGATGAGGTCGTCGTGATTTATCTTTGTAGTTTTTCCTCCCCGGGTGATATGTTCGTTTCACCCAGTGCCATACCGTCCATCGGTGGACATCGAACATGTCTGCGATGTCCTTGACTTTGTATCCTTTTTTGTAAGCTTTAACTAGGCGTTCTCGTATTTCAGGTGTGAGTGATCCCATCCCTATTCATCCCAAGAACGGTGATGTGATCACTCATTTTTTAATTCTCTTGATAAAATAGGTATGTTGGGCATGTCACTTTACTTTACAGGATGGAAAATTTAATAATGTATAATATGACTTGTCCATGAATGTATTTAAAGTTATGTACAAAGTTATATATATTATAGTTATGTTATGTAATATTATGTAAAATTGCATAATTATTGTTAAAGCAAAAAGATAATGTGTTACTGGGGGAAAAATTATGGTCAAAAGAACAACAATCAGCCTTACGAATGGAAATCTTAAACAACTCAAAGAATTAGCCGATAAAGAACATCGACCCATTAGCCGTCAGATCATTCACATGATGGAGTTTTATAAAAAACAAAAATGAAGGAAAAAATATGATAAAAATTTGCAGATGTATTCATTGTGAACGAAAATTTAGAACTGAAGAGGCGATAAAAGATCACATGATAAAAATTCAAAAAACTTCATATAAGGATAGATTTTTGCATTTTGTGTTTATCCCCAAACTAACGATATTATAAACAACATCCTCTTACATATATACATGCCTGAAGGTTATTTGAAAAAATCAGATCCAAATCTTGAGAAAATCCAAAGCATATTAGTTGCGATTGGAGGTAATGAAGATAAAGAAAAGGATTTGGATGTTCTAAAACAAACCGTTTTGTTAGCTGATAAGAAAGAGCCTTATATCGAGTTAATTACTACGGCAAGCAGCATGCCAAAAGAAACTGGTGCAAGCTACTTTGCAGCCTTTGAAAAGATCGGTGTAAAGAACGTTAGACTTATGGATATCAGAATAAGAGAGCAGACGGGTAATCCTGAATATATAGAACGGCTCAAGAATGCAGATGTCATCTTTTTCACAGGTGGAGACCAACTAAGAATAACCAGTATCCTTGGGGGTACCCCAGTTTTGGAAACTATTAAATCACGCTACTTTAATGAAAAATGTATTATTGCCGGAACAAGCGCTGGGGCATCAGCCATGTCAGAAACCATGATATATGAGGGGGAAATCTGCGAAGCCTTGTGCAAGGGAAAGGTACAGCTCACATCAGGTATAGGTCTGGTTAAAAATGTTGTAATAGACAGCCATTTCATTCAACGAGGAAGATTCAGCAGATTAATGGATATAGTAACTACCAACCCTGGAACTATTGGATTAGGTCTTGGAGAGGATACTGGAGTGGTAATTCGTCAAGGTCATCTACTTGAGTCAATAGGAACCGGACTTACCATTATCTTTGACGGACAGCATATCAAATATACAAATATTTCTGATATTAAAATAGGGGAGGCCATAGCCGTCGAGAATGTATGGGTGCATACCCTTGCAAAGGGCCATGGATATAATTTGTTGACAAGGGAATACATAACTCCTTCTAAAATTGGAGGTTTGGCATATTAACATCCTTGAGTTGCGTGCGCTTAGAGGACCAAACTTGTATAGTCGCTATCCTGTAATATATATGGAGCTTGATATCGGTAAATTCGAAACCCTACCTTCAGACAAAGTTCTAGGTTTTAAAAAAAGAATTGTGAATCTTATCCCAACTTTAAAGGAACATAGGTGTTCCAAAGGTTACGAGGGTGGATTTCTTGAGCGTGTGGCGGAGGGGACCCTTGCTGGCCATATTGTAGAACATGTGGCTATTGAACTTCAATGTCTAGTAAACATCGAGGTTGGTTATGGAAAAACCTTAGATACTGATAAAAAGGGTATCTATCAGGTGATTTACAGATATCGGGATGAGGTCGTAGGGTTAAAAGCAGGCGAAATAGCTGTAGAAATCGTCGAATCGCTTTTCACAGGGAAAGACTACGATATCCAGGATAAGATCCTTGAATTAAAAAAGATACGTGACAAACATCTCTTTGGTCCTACAACCCAGTCTATAGTGGACGAAGCAAAAAAAAGAGAAATTCCTTTTATACGATTAAATTCCGAGAGCTATGTACAACTGGGCTATGGGGTTCATCAGAGACGAATTCAGGCAGCGATGTGTGACAATACATCTGCTATCGGGGTAGAGATAGCAGATGATAAAATGCTTACCAAAGAGATACTTAGAAATGAGGGAATACCAATTCCTGAGGGCAATATCGTTCGAACCACTAAAGAGGCATTGAAACTTGTAGATAGAATCGGTTACCCTGTGGTAGTAAAACCACTAGTAGGAAACCATGGACGTGGAATAACGATAAACATCACCAATCCAAAGGACCTAAAGATTGCTTTTACCAATTCAAAAAAGATACACAATACTGTGATAATTGAAAAATTCCTTGAAGGTTATGATCACAGGATACTAGTTATTGACAACAAATTCACAGCAGCTGCTAGACGTGAACCGACTCCATTAATAGGAGACAACAAATCAACTATCAAAGAGCTTATTGACAAGATCAATCAAGATCCACGAAGGGGCATTGGACATGAAAAAATATTAACAAAACTTGAACTTGATAAAATGACCATGAGGCTTCTTAAACAAAAGGGGCTTAAACTAGATTCAGTCATTAAAAAAGGAGAAAGATTACTTCTAAGATCTACAGCAAATCTCAGCATGGGGGGTGTAGCAGTCGATGTAACAGATGAGGTTCATCCCATGATACGGGCAATGGCTGAGAGAATATCTCAAATAATCAATCTCAATATTATTGGAATCGATATTGTGGCCAAAGACCTGCAAAAACCACTAACATGCGATCGAGGCGGTGTTGTCGAGGTGAACGCTGCACCTGGTTTTAGAATGCATCTCAAACCCTCTGAAGGACGGCCAAGGAATGTATCAAAGCCTGTGGTAGACATGCTTTTTCCCCCGGGTTCAAAATACACATTGCCAATCATTGCTGTGACTGGAACTAACGGAAAAACAACGACGGTCAGCCTGATTTCACACATCCTTAAATACTGCGGAAAGGTGGTTGGAACGGCATGTACAGAAGGAATAATCGTTGAGAACCAAACCATATTTGCTGGGGATTATTCTGGACCGGATGGAGCAAAGACTATATTAAAAGAGTCCACTGTTGATCATGTTGTATTGGAAGTGGCAAGAGGAGGCATCATTCGCAGAGGCTTAGGGTTTGAGGAATGCGATGTTGGGGTATTTCTAAACATCTCAAACGACCACCTGGGCGAAGGTGGAATAAAAACCATCAAAGAACTTGCAGAACTTAAGGGGATAGTTGTAGAATCAGTAAAAAAGGACGGATATGCAGTACTTAATGCAGATTATCCCCATATTTTGAATAAAATAAAGGACTTAAAATGTAATATAATTCTATTCTCCACTGACAGAAATAATCCATCTCTTAATAAGCATCTTGAGAAGGGCGGTATTATCATAACATTGGATGAAGATGGGATGATAGTAATAAAGCAAGATCCGCTGGATTCCTGGGTGGCTAATGTCATTGATGTTCCAATGACAATTGAGGGAAAGGCAATTTTCAATATCGAAAATGCCCTTGCTGCTACAGCGGCAACCTATGCCCTTGGGATAAACCCCGAAGACATTCGGGCAGGTCTTGTTACATTCAATACAACCATTGGGCAGCTGCCCGGAAGGATGAACATCCTTGATGTTGGAAACTTCAAAGTAATCATTGATTACGGGCACAATCCACATGCACTTGAAGCCCTTGCGAAGGTTTTACCTGCAATATCAAAAGGAAGAAAAATAAGTGTAAACAGCGGAACAGGTAACAGAAGAGATGAGGATATTAGATTGTTCGGAAAAACGCTGGCCGGAATATATGACTTTATTATAATTAATGACAGCGACCCTAGGAAAAGACCAATTGGAGAAACGGCAAAACTTGTTGAGGATGGCATTTTATCAACTGGATTTTCCAAGAAAAATCATTGTATAATCATAGATGAGGGGGAGTCAGTAAATAAAGCCCTTACAATGGCCAGAGTCGGCGACCTTGTGGTAATTCAAGCTAACGATGTACATAAGGTAATCTTAGATGTATTGGATTTTAAAGAAAGGATGATGTCCAAAGGAAAGAGATGAATAAATAATACTCTAGATAAATGAATTAACACACATCTTGAAAATGAATTTTTTCATTTTGAAACATATAATCAATTTTTTCTTTAATAAATTATATTTTAAAAAATAAGAGAGTGAAGAATATAATCTTCGTATTTGTTTAGCTTAGGATAAACAAATACCTTTTTTATAATGTTGTTCTTCTTCTGGTTCTTTTTCTTCATCTTCTTCTACATCTAGAATTTTATCTTTTTGTATCCGTTTCCTCTCTTCTATTTGTGTTTCTTCACACCTTCCTTCTTCCATCCTACGTCTTCTTAGTATTAGTCGTTTTTTTCTCCTTTTGT
>CAZRMY010000111.1:0-6494 GCA_964601295.1 uncultured Thermoplasmatales archaeon
GGCAGGATCAACCGGAATCATTAGCACACTATTATTGTAATTTGGAATTTGGCAGGTGAATCAAATTTCACCAACACATGTCGATCGTCAGATTCAAGAGAGCGCAAGATCCCTCTAAAGGGATAATCCTGCTGATCTTGAACCTCCACATCCATATTATTGTATCCCATCGACCAGAAATGACCTATTCATCGAGTGCGATTACATAATCTCATAGGTCGAACCGGAAAGGTCCGGGATAGTAATTTGAGGTAAACCAACCGTATAGGCTAATTATATTTAAAACTTATTCATAAAGTTTTCCCCGAACTATTTTTTTTTAAGATTGTATTTAGAGACCAAATTGAAAAAATTATTTTGAAAAATGGTTTTCTAGTTTTGCTAGTATTTTACCGTTTTGTGAAATTACCTAGTTAGATTTAAGTATCAGAAATTAAAGAATATAACAAATAACGTAAGTAGATGGCTGAGAGGTATAGGATGAAGAGGGATTTACATTCAATTCTCTATTCAAAAAAATTATATTTTTATAGAAAGCGCATTATACCTCATCTGTGCATTTTTTTTGTGCTATATACACTTTTTTTCTCGAGTATCCCTTTAACTTCAGGTGTTGAGACTGTCGCCCCAGCTGAAGAAGATGTACCTACACTATCAAAGGGAACAAGCCCTCAATTCAATCAAGAAAATGAAGAACAAGAAAACAATAACGCAGCTCCACCACCAGCTGATGAAGATGAGGGAAATAATCGCGATTTGCCCGAAGGAGAGAGTGGTGATGACTCAGATGATGGTTCAGATGATGGTGATGGAGATGGGGATGATGACGGGGGGACTTCAGGTGGGTTAAATGATGGTTTACAAATAGACGGTGGAGAAAGCCAAAGTGAAACATACGACGCCAATGGTGACACTTTTGTAGGTGAAATTGATCTAAACGAATTAGATGGGGTTCTTGAATATGAGGGAGATATAAATTTCGATTCAGATTCTGATGAAGATGGAGGGGGTTCAGCATCTGGTTTTAATCTCGATGGTGCTTCGTCATGCTCATTGTTTACTCTCGAAAGCACTAGCACGTATATGTATTATCAAGTTGCTGGAATACTACAAAATTATCTTTTCCAAAATGGAGAGGAGTTTGATAATAGTGCACCAGAGATATCTCTAATTTATCCATTTGATCAGTCCATTATATACCATCGCCGTCCTTGTATTCATCTCAGTGTATCAGATGAAAATGGGCTTAACCCGCTTTCATTAAATGTACGGTTAGATGGTCAGAATATCAAACAGTATGCAACTATCGTCACCAACGATATTTATTATACGCCTTCGTTTGATTTAGCTGTATCTCCTCATACTATTTTTATATCTGTTATGGATATCTTTGGTAATACAGCATCTGAAGAATTTTCATTCTCTGTTGAAGAAATACTGATTTCAGAAGAAGTACATTTGGGAAACACCACCGAAAATCAAGATAGTAACGCCAGTTTGCTACTTGGTAACGAGACAGGTATCTGTGGGGTATCATTAACACCTGCTGTTAATCTAACTAATGTCACTGTTTCAGTAAGTTACTTACCCGCATTCCCGGATAATATCCCTTCGCCACCAGGAGTCGTCTATAAAATCTTAGATTTGAAGCTTCTCTCAAATGGACAATATGTGACAGAATACAATATCGAAAAATTGTGGTTTGAATATAAAGTTCTTATCAAGTGGATGTTGAAAAACAAGGTTAATAATGAAAGTATACGGTTAATGAGGTACCATAATGGGAGTTGGCAGAATTTAACGTTTACTGAAATTACCGACATTGATATAGTATATTTGTATTTTTTCTCAGAGACGCCAGGGTGCTCAACATTTGCAATAGTAGGAAGTAAGGCAGTAGAAATCAAACAATATCAATCTCAGATGCCTGAGATTTCATGGGCGTTTATTATCGGCACCATTGTGATTACAAACGTAGCAATAGTGCTAGTGTTATTTAAAGCAGGATATATTTATCCAAATCAAAATCAAGGGAAGAATAAAAAATCTAAAACGATTAAAAAATCGGGTATAATAGCCGGGTTTTTTTCTTTTTTAATTAAGTGGTGATGGACTGGACGGGATTTGAACCCGTGGCCTCCACCTTGCGAAGGTGGCGATCTTCCGCTGATCTACCAGCCCCAAGACAATAGTTCACTAAGAATAATTTTAAGTAATCGTTCAGACCATTGAGGTTTGTTTTTTTGAGTGTTTCAATGCTTCGATAACAGGTAATGGTTTACCCATGAGAAATCGTTCAAGGGAGCCGCCGCCGGTGCTGATATGTGAGATGTTTTTGGTGAGGCGGAGTTTATCAATGGCTGCAACCGTATGTCCTCCGCCAGCAATAGAAAAAGCGTTATGGTGCGCGATATAGGTGAAGATTTCCTTGGTTCCTTTGATGAATAAGGTGTTTTCGAATACGCCGCAGGGTCCTGAGATAAAGATGGTTTTTGCAGGCTGCAGTAGTTCTTTGAATAGAGTGATAGTGTGTTCGCCGATATCGTAGAGAGATGCTGAGGTGGGTAGGTCATCTAGCCGTAGTTCATGACGGGTGCCATCTTTGTCTATGGCAACGTCTTTAGGTAGTATGATTTTGTCCGAATGGGTAGTGTAGAGTTTGTTGATCTTGGTGAACTGTTCGTTGCTGCCTTCTTCTTCAAGGGTTTTTGTGTTGGTATCTCCAAGGTTGGTGCCGGTGGCATGTAAAAACGCGTTAGCAGGTAGACCGGTAAGTAGTATCTTATCGGCAATATTATTGTCAAGTAGATGCTGGATGGTGATGATAACGTCGGAGAATTTGGCGCCTCCGAAAAGAAATATCGCTGGTTTATCCGGGTGTTGTAGTATTTTATTAAGTGTGGTAAGCTCTTTTTCCATGAGTCTTCCCGCACAGGAGGGAAGTACCGGTGTGAAACCAATAAGTGAGCATTGTGCACGATGGGCAGCAGCGAATGCGTCATTCACAAAGATATCTGCGAGTGGGTAAAGATTTTGTATAAGCGGTGTCTTTGCGTGTTCTTCTGCGGTTTTCTTCTCGGTTTCATCAGGATATTTACGCATGTTGTCAAGCATGAGTATTTCGCCAGGTTGCAAGTCCTGTATTTTTTTTTGTGCTTGTTTACCATAGAGATCAGGAACAAATTCCACGGGTGTGTGCAATAAGTTACTGAGTGCTTTAGCATGTTTATCAAGTGAGATAAAATCCCAGCTATCCGGACGGCCCTGATGGGCGAGTATCACAATTTTTGCTTGTTTTTCTAAAAGTTCTTGTAGAGTGGGTAGTGCATGTTTGATCCGTGTGGTGTCCAGTATTTCTAAGGTTTTTTTATCTAGTGGTAGATTGAAGTCGACACGTATAAGCACAGTTTTTTTAGCCCATGTAAAATCATCAAGGGTGTTATATTCTTGCATACTCCTAGATTCCTCCAGCAGGCGAACGTACATTCGTTGAATTTATTTAAATATATGTTTTTGAATGGTGATTTACCTTGGCTAAACCGGTTTTGTTTATACTGGTACAGCAGAAGGGGCGAGTGGTGTTAACGATGAAAAAGTTTTTTTTAGCGCTTTTAGATTCTAACATAGCAAGTTGTGATTTGAAGTTTCATACACTGGATGCGGTTGGAATGGCGATGGAGCAGAGTGATGAGTCGAATATGTCCTAAGTGCGGGAAAGAAAATTCGGATGAGGCATTGTGGTGCAGCGCCTGTAACAAAAGGCTTGTTGAGAATTTAACAAAAACTGCTCAAAAAAATTCATCTGGGAAGCAAACTAAGCAGCCGCAATTGGATAAAAAAAGTTACCAAGATTTAAGGGTGGACAAACCAGCTAAAATAGGGAGAGTAGCAAAAAGTGTCATTGGAGTAGTCGTGGTATTAGTTGTAATTGCTGCCGGATGGTATCTATTTCATTCTATATCAGATGAAACATTAGTGAGTTGTACATTTGGGCAGGATTTTTGGTTTGAAGAAAATCAGTTAATTACCCGTTATGGGTGGAACTTTACCGTAACGCCGGTTGAAGATTCCACTGTTGAAGGGATTGTGTTAGCCGTGAAACAGTATGGTGTGAACGAGTATCCTTATAAAGTAGTGAACTTGTTTTCACCAGTGGATGTGTTTATCGGTATTGATGATGTGCAGGAGAACCCTACTAATTATCCTTATCTTGTGAATGATTTTACTAACCGTGTGTGTTATGTGAAGTATACTGGTGGGAGTATTCAGGATATGGCGTATTTTCAATCACATACTGGTACTGTTCATATAATCCCGCATACTAGTGAAGTTGCCAATAATTTAAGTGAAATAGATGTGAAGGATATAATTAGACTCGAGGGAATGTTTGTTGATTTATATGGGAAGAAAGGTGATGATAATTATGTGTGGGAAACCGATAACATGATTGGTAATTTTGAAAGTGAAATATTTCTGGTGGATACGATATTTTTTGCCTAAAAAAGAGCAGGTCAGTATTTTTTAGTGAGAGTAGACATGTGCTTCTGAGAGTGGTTGTTTCTGGACATGGTTAAACATGTAGTTGATAAGGTCCACAAGGCGACAGGAGTACCCCCATTCGTTGTCGTACCAGGCAAGTATTTTTACGTAGTTGCTTTTACCACCGATGACGGTGGTGGTTAAGCCATCTATGATAGATGAATGAGGGTTGCCGATGATATCGGTGGAGACAAGTGGTTCCTCAGTGTATTCCATGATCCCTTTTAGGTAGGTGTTGCATGCGTTTTTAAATGTATTGTTTATGTCTTCTTTGGTAGTTTCTTTTTTAAGAGTACAGGTCAAATCCGTGAGTGAGCCATCGGGTGTAGGTACCCGTACTGCCATACCATCTAGTCGGCCTTTTAGCTCTGGTATGACGAGGGTTACCGCTTTTGCTGCTCCGGTGGTGGTAGGGATGATGGAGACTGCAGCGGCTCGGGCTCGTCGTAAATCTTTGTGAGGAAAATCAAGTATGCGTTGATCACCGGTGTAGGAATGTATTGTGGTCATGGATCCTTTTTCGATGCCATAGGTGTCATTGAGTACTTTAACCGGTGGTGCAAGGCTGTTGGTGGTACATGATGCATTTGAGATGATAGCATGTTTTTCTGCATCGTATTGGGTTTCATTTACTCCTAGTACAATGGTGATATCGGGGTCTTTAGCTGGTGCGGAGATTAAGACTTTTTGTGCTCCAGCGGTAAGATGTTTAGAGGCGCCTTCGCGGGTTCGGAACACACCAGTGGATTCTAGGGCAACATGTATATCATGTGTATCCCAGGGTAGTTTTGCAGGGTCTACCTGTGAATAAAAATGTATGTAGTTTCCATCTATTTGGATGCCGTCGTCTTTTGTGTGGACTTCTCCAGGGAATTTCCCGTAGATGGAATCATATTTGAAGAGATGCGCTAATGTCTCAGTGTTTCCAAGATCATTAATCGCTACTACTTGGAATTGTTTACCATATTGCGAATGTGTTAACGCAGCTCGTAATGTGTTTCTTCCTATTCGTCCGAAGCCATTAATTGCTATGTTGATCATCCCTGACTCACCACAAGGCATCTAATAAGTTGTAATCTATTTAAGGTTTCCCATAAGATATGTGGGTGTCGCCTTTATTATTTCTACGTATACTTGTGTGCCAAGGGGAAGGAATCGGGGTATTACCACGGGTTTGTAGAAATCGGTTCGTCCAACTGACGTCTGATTTTTCCCATATTCAGTAATGAGGATTTTGTAGGTTTTACCAATGTGTTTTTGGTTTTTGCTGAGTGTGATTTTTTTTGATAACGTGGTGAGTTTTTGGGAGCGTTGTTTTGCTATGTGTGTTGGAATACGGGGTTTCATTGTTTTGGCTTTGGTGTGTGGTCTGGAGGAAAACCGGGTGATATTGATAATATCGGGTTGAATTTCTTTAAGAATGTTAATAGTGTCGGTGAAATCGTCGGTGGTTTCTGAAGGGAAGCCGACGATAATGTCTGTTGCAAGAGTGATGGTGGGATATTTGTTCCGGAATTGGGTGATGATATCCATGAATGTGGAGGTGGTATAAGGGCGGTTCATTTTGGTGAGAATATGGTTGCTTCCAGATTGTACGGGGAGGTGAATGAATTTGTAGATGATAGGAGAGGTGAATGCGTTGATTATATCGGGTAAGTGTTTGAAGGCTGCTCCAGGGTTCATCATACCGACACGTACCCGAAAAGTGGCATTAATAGATGTTATTTTGTTTAGCAGCGCGGCGAGATTTGTATCCGGGGTGTCCATACCGTATGAAGCGGTGTCTTGAGCGGTGAGGAGTATTTCTTTGCATCCATGGGCGAGTGCCTGTTTGATGTCGGTGAGGATATCTGCAGGGTTGAAGCTTGTTAATGGTCCTCGGGCGTATCGAGTGATACAGTATGCACAGTGGTAAGCACAGCCTTCTGCTATAGCGATTGGTGCCGTGATTGTTC
>CAZRMY010000112.1:0-3280 GCA_964601295.1 uncultured Thermoplasmatales archaeon
TGGAGCACCACGATATCTAATAACAGTTAAAGCACCTGATTATAAAATAGCTGAAGATCAAATGAAACATGCTGTAGAACGTGCGAAAAACTATATAGAACAACACAATGGTACACTTGAATTCCAACGTGATATAGGAGTTTAACTCGGAATGCCTGATCTTTATTTCTGTACTACCTGTAACAAATACACGCTACACACTACTTGCAATACATGTCACACTCCAACAATACTCAAAAAACCACCTCGGTTTTCCATTCAAGATCATTATGGAAAATATCGGAGGAACTTACGAAAATCACTTCACCATAACGAATAGTGATGCATATGGATATTGTAAGCGTACGCTATATTGGAAACAAACCTAAATTAAAAAATCCTGTACTAATCGAAGGGTTACCAGGAATCGGCAACGTAGGAAAACTTGCCGTAGAACATCTCATTGAGATGATTAATGCAACTAAATTTGCTGAATTGCATAGTAAGGATTTCCCCCCTCAAGTTTTTATTAACGCCGATGGAACCGTCAAGCTCGTAAACAACGAGTTCTACTATTGGAAAGCGAAGAAAAAAAATCAACGTGATCTAATTTTATTGACTGGAGATTATCAAGGGCTTTCATCTCAAGGGCAATATGAACTCGTTGAAACTATCCTTAATATCGCTGAAGAGTTCCATGTTAACGAGATGTACACCCTTGGTGGATATGGGTTAGGCCATGAAATTCAAACGCCAAAAGTATTGTTTGCTGCAACCAATAAAAAACTGGTGAAAACCATAAAAAAATATGGTGCCATCTTTAAAAAAGATGAACCAGGTGGCGGTATTATTGGCGCTAGTGGTCTTTTATTAGGATTAGGGAAATTACGGGGGTTAAACGGTGTCTGTTTCATGGGTGAAACACCTGGTTATCTAGTGGACCCTAAAAGCGCTAAAGCAGTGTTGAACATTCTAATGAAACTCACCAATGTTAAAGTTGATCTATCTCGACTTGAAGAAAAAGCGCATGAAATAGAACTTATCGCACAACAGCTTCGTGATATGGAACCAGGTGGACGCGGGGAAAAACCTGACGATTTAAAATACATTGGATAAACGTTTATTTCACTGGTTCAATATAGTTAGTAATTTTCAACTTACCATTTTCAGGACGTTAATTAGTACTAAGAAAGCTGTAGATAACTCATTACAATGATGTTATAGATTCGTGGGAAATATCGTTGGATACATTGCAGCAAAAAGAAGTTGTTAGCGTTTTGTTCTTGAGGTATCTCAATGGATAGATACGTCCAATTGCTTTCAGCACCATTTACGTCTTTGGCTTTTACACGAATTTCATACGGTCCCATTTCTGAGTATACATGGCCCGTTGTTTGTTGTTCATTTGATGGATATGGACCAAGCCAACCTGTGTTGTTACCATCGCCCCATTCGAGATAGTAATAAATATCATCATCATCTGCATCTGAGGAGACAACCGTGTATTCAAGTGGTATATCCGGTCTTCCTTCATTTGGTCCTTGTATAGTGGGTTTTTCGGGAGCTGTGTTCTCATTTTCTGGGATATAAAACGCTAATGACGGGTCGCCAAATAAGTTAAGCTCGTAGTATGTCCAACGCATACATGATCGGTCTAGCATGTACAGGTTGTCTTCTTTGGAATCCTGATTGGCTTTGCTGATGACAGCTATATTCTCGCCGTAGACGGCATCATAGAATTCTCGTGTAAATCGTGTGCTATCACCATCTGTACTATACGACCAAAACCATCCATACCGGGCGTTCATGATTACTGCAAATGCGCCATATTCGGTTTTGGTTGAAAAATATTCTGCGATGCAGTCGCCATGGTCAAATCCACCGGCCATGCACCCAACAGAGTATATGAAGCATGGTTTTTCGTTAACTACCAGGTTCATTACATCGGTGCTGGTCATCTTCATGTTATAATTATAGCTAGAATGTCCATCGTGGTTTAGTTGGTAAATGCCGTTGTTGATCAAATCTACAAGGTCTTCTTTAGGCCAGTTGTGGGTAGCATGATCTCTATCATATAAATGGGTGATATTATAGTAATCTGAAGGAATCCCCTGTGTTATGTAGCCGTCTAGATCACATTCATCTACAAGGAGATCTAGATAATTTCCTCCCCAGCTTGCGATACCATAATCACCAAGGTATTCACCCGCAAGTACGCATTCTTTAAGCACTGGTTCATCGGGGTCAAAGTTCATATGTGCGAGTGTTTTGTTTACAAAATGTTTTACCTCTGTGATATCTCCTACACAGGCACGTCCAACATATACTTCTGCCATAAGATCAACATCCCCGCCGTCCTCACCATCTGTGGGTTCACCCCATTTATCGTCTCCATCAAAATTATAGGGGCCGTCGAGACAGGCGTAATACAGATCCGAGGGCATATAGGTGGTATATGGGTTATTTGGGTCGTCAGGGTTATCTTCGTCCATACCTGAAACCCAGAGCATCTTCGCTGGAACGATATCGTTGTCTCCCCCTAGAAGCACGTACTCGATATCCCAGTCAACATAGGCTTGTGTGATATATGCTCTAATATCTTCAGCAGTAGGACCTGTTTCATCGAGTGTTTTGATAACAGTAGTAACCCCCTCCGAATTATGTGCTGTTACTAAAGGCTCAAAACCAGCTGCTAACTCATCTGTAGTAATAATCAACATATCATATGATTCTGCAGATAGCCGGTTTACATTAAGATAGGTAGAAGTAATCCAGGGGTTATCAACACGATTTGTAATCCATGCAGTATCAGACACGTGGTGGCCTAAATGCTTCTGATTATCGACTTTTGTCTCAACTGTGATCTCAAGTTGGGGATAATACCAGAGCTCACCTGAAGAAGGGATATACTGTACAGGATGAATCATCAGAACCAGAATCCGATATCCTTTACAAACATACGAACCAACTTCTGTGAATAATTCCCCAGGATATAACGTAGATGAAGCATACACTAACTTATCAGGAACCGGCGATTGCTCCTCAATTGCATGTGACATAGGAATCGGCTGTGAACCAGGTATGATCGTAAATCCAGACCCAATGAGCCTTTTGGTTGAAGTATCCACCATAATTTCGTCAACTCTACTATTATACGGTAATAAAATATATGCACCATACACTGGTAACTGAGGCAAACCTGGATTACCATTACTAGGCGCGCCCGGTAGCAATACCTGATCGTAAACCACGCCATCAACTGTTATCTGAGTTACCTCAGGCTCAGTGAAGGTGTATGCAA
>CAZRMY010000112.1:3290-6368 GCA_964601295.1 uncultured Thermoplasmatales archaeon
TATCATTTGTTTTTCTTCATTTGAAGCTGCGATTATTGATGAGAAACCTGAACATATAAACAATGCACTTACTAAAACGACTACAAGATTTAGCGTTTTCATCTGTTGCATAATTACGCCCCTTGTATATTAATAGGTTTTCAGTATTTAAAAACTTATCTATAGTAACTATCAAAGTGTTATAATAAAAAAATAAATGTTACAAAAATACATGGTCATACTGTGTTCTGGCTTATTTTATCATCACATATGCCCCGATAAGTATCCCCTCTGATGTGGCGGTACATGGATCAACATCTGGAGCCTCAGCAGTTACAGTTATTGTGATTTTACCGATTCCTAAAAGGAACCGTGTGGAGATATCTAGCTCCGTTTCACCGGAAATACTGGATCGATAACCATATGTTTCTCTCCCAAAAACAATGCCACCATTGATTAGGATGGTATACGAAACATCATTTACCTCGATATTTCCTATGTTTATTATCGAGGACATAATGCCTTTACCTCCTTTCATTTCTCCAATAGCTAGCTCGATGCCTTGAATATCAATAGAAGCAGGTTCTGACCACTCACTTAATTGATCATCGGTGTCTTTAACCTGCACTTTTATCTCATATGTCCCTACTTTATCCCATGTATGCTCATACGCAACTTCTTCACCTGAATGATACGGTCCCAACCAGTCAGTTATATATCCGTCGATGTCCCATTTGAAATACAGTTGATCTCTATTTGGGTCGTCAGCGCTTGCATAAAAAACAACCGGTTCATCAATCCATGCTTTCCTAGGAACCGTGGGCTTATCAGGTGTATGAGGTGGTTTACTTTGTATATCATTATAAAATGCGAGAGCGGGGTCACCAAAATAATTTAACTGATAATAACACCACCGCATGCATGCGCTGTTAATCCGATACACGTTGTCCTCTTTTGAATCCTGGTTAGCCTTACTAATAACCTTAACATCCTCTCCATAAACTGCATCGATAAACTGTCTATGAAAATGTTGCGAGGCACCATTTGTGCCACCTTTAACTCCCCATCCATATCTTGCGTTCATAATTACCGCAAACGCGGCATGACCAGTTTTAATAGTCATATGCTCCGCGAAACAATCTGCATCATCAAATCTTCCGGCGTAGCATGCTTGTGAATATACAAAACAATATTCGGTATTAGTGAGACTATCTGCATCAGTATCTATCATCTTTAACGCGAAATGAGTGTTACCATGCCCAAGATGGTTCACCTGGAAGACTCCTGAGTTAATCCGTGAGAGTATCTCTGATTTTGGCCAGCTATTTCCACTCCAATCGCGGTCGTATAAAAGAGCTACATTGTTATCTTCTGCGGGGATTCCTATGGTGGTGTACATATTTGCTGCGGAGCCATTGATAAGTTCATCCATGTAATCTCCGCCCCACGTGTAAGGGTCAGTCCATAATAGTTCTCCCACCATTAATTTCTCCTTAAAATAAGGGTCTTCAGAGTCAATTTCTAAGTACGCCAATGTTTTAGACACAAAGTTATCTAATTCCTGCAGGTTACCTATACAAGCTCTTCCAATGTATACCTCAGCGAATAAATCAACATCCTCCCCGTTTTGCCCATCGGTTGGTTCACCGAAGTACAAGTCACCATCGCTATTGAAACTGCCATCGAGACAGGCGTAATAGAGATCTGAGGGCATATTAGCCCAGTTTCCCCCGGGCCATGCTTCAACTACAAGCTTTCTTGCTGGGATTACATCGTCGTCTCCACCGAGAAGCACGTATTCGATACCGTTATTTACGTATGCATCCTGTATATAGGTGCGTATATCTGCTTGATCTGTGCTTCCAATGTCATTTAAGGTTACAATCTCAGTAAGAATACCTTGTGCGTCATGCGCTATCTTTAACGGCTCAAATCCAGGTTTAAATGCATCAGTGGTAATGATTAAGAGATCAAATGTATCTAAGTTAGCATTTAAGGGAACAGTGCTAGAAGGATATGTTAAAACTTGCTCAGGGTTATCAACTTTGTTTTTAACCTCGTATTTATCAGCTGTGAAACCACGGTATAACGGATGGTTTTCTTCTCCAGAACTTACTTCAATACTAACAGTTAACTCAGAATAATATACAAGTTCTCCAGAAGACGGAGTATAGTGTACAGGGTATAATTGAAGGACAAGAATCTGGAACCCTCGATACACATACGTTCCTATCTCATCATACAATCTACCAGGATACGCTTCATCACTGCTATATATCTGCTCATCGCGGACTGGAAAAGATGCTGTTTCTATCTGTGAAATCGGTACTGGTTCACTGGATGGTACAATCAGATAGTTGTTGCCAAGGCTATGTTGTTCAGAACTCTCAATAAAAATAGAATCAACGGTACTTCCTGCAGGAAGTAAGATGTAGGCGCCATGTACAGGTATTTGTGGTTCACCAGGTGCATTTAAATATTCTGCGTTATCTAACAGGATTTCATCATAGTTCACACCGTCGATAGCAACATTTCTGATCGTAGGTTCAGTAAATTCGTAGGAGACAAGTACCTCTGAGCTGGCAGTAACCTGGGGAGCAAAAACCCCACTAAATGCACTCAGTATTAAAATCATGGAAATATAAAAGGGTAGATGATAGATTTTTTTTACGTTTATCATGCTATACATTACTTGTCCTTCACCTTTAAAAACTTTTCTACATATTTATACTAAAAGCATAATATATTTATCAGTTACAGGTAGGTGATCAGAGCGGGTAATATCAGCATATCGTTAAATAGTTTTCTTCCTACGCCAGATAAACACTGATAGCAAAACAAGTACTATGAAAACTACGGCCAATGCAACTAATACTATCACCGTCATAGCTGGAAATAAACTAACGCTTGCTGTGAACGTATCTGATTCAACTGTATTGCCTGCAAGATCACGAGTTATTGTTTTAAATTGATAATACCCGCTGCCATTTTCTGCTGTGAACGTCCATTCAAGCGGTTCATTTTCTAAGGGTTCACCATAGGGTATCCAGGGTTCCCAGGTATTTCCATCGACAGAATATCGATAGTATAATTGAGTCT
>CAZRMY010000113.1:0-2915 GCA_964601295.1 uncultured Thermoplasmatales archaeon
ATAAACCACTTCCCTCGGGGTTGATAAAAGTACGCACAGCCTTTGCTACTGGGCTAACACTGATGTGTCTATCTATTTTTTTATCCCTATTTATTAATATTAACGATAGCGGTGAACTCAATTGGAACTGTATGCTGCTTACAATTGCATTAGTTATCATTGGGCTTTATTACAATTACTACGGTAAATACCACGGTATATTCGGTCATATGGCTGTCGCGTTTGGTGTGGGTGCCATACCATACTGGGGTAGCATCGCAGCTCTTCCTAACTACACCTTACTCATGCTTCCGCTTGCAATCGCGATATTCTTCCAGGAGGTAGGCAGAGAAATTATGGTTTGTACGGGCGATTACATCGGTGATTTGAAGGCAGGGTGGAAAACAACACCGGTGAATTTAGGGAGAAAACGAGCTATGTATGTATCCTTACTGTTTTACCTGCTTTTTATTCCTCTTTTTCCCCTACCAGCATTTGATTGGATCGGAGTGGGGGCTCCACAAATATTTGGCATCATTTATTTGATAGGTGGTGGAATACTCGCGTGCTCGTTACTAGTAACCTGGTTGTTATCATATCATGCAGTATTGACAAATGATGAAAAGAAAATATGGAACGCCTTTGAACGTTATGAACGGACTGGCACACGGGTGATGATTGTAGTGTTTCAGCTTCTCATGTTTGTAGAAATATTCTATTAAAAAAATTTTTATACAGTTGTTCTGCCATCATATACCCCAGGCATACCCAGCCGGGATCTTCGATAACTGCAACAAAGATAAACACTGGTATTTGATCCTCAGGTGGACTATACACCCGCATACCAGTTATAACCCCGATTCCTTCTATAAGCGCCCATATGCCAATGGCAAAAATGAACATTTTAACTGCTCGTCTATTTTTTGTATACAATGCAATACCTAACACCGTTAATGTAATCGCAAGAACTACAAGAAAATAGGTATAGTTAACCTCCCGAGATACATTTGCCGGGGTCATAATCCATTCTACTAACTCCGTTTTTCCACCTCCTCCTTGTAATCGGAGAGATCGATAATGCCTACCTTATCTGCAAAAATTGCCATAACTATCAAACCTGGTCCACCCTCAGTGATAACATGATACATTAGTTCCGCTGCAGCCCAGAAACTATAATGTCTTAATCCTAAACCAAAAAGCACTATCTCCCAGATAAGACCAATTAATGCTGCACTAAACCACAGAGACAAAGAAAATTTAAACAATCGATATCTTCGTGCTAACCATACTGCGAAAATCGTGAAAAATAACATAAAAATATAGAAAATCTGCGTTTGAAAAAATCTAGAGATAACTATATCTTTTTGGAGCAATGCAATGATATCCATACGATAAACCCATAACTCTTAACTAAACAATGAAAGTTTGTTAACTTTTACTATTACATTATACTTGGGGTTCTAAGAATTTTTCATATAATAGCATATTAGACGTAATATACCAAACTAAAGGAAGTAGTATAAGAGAAACAACAGCCCATGAACCGATTAACGGGGAAAGAGATATAACAAGCAACGAATACGAAGAAATTTCATGCACACTAAACATTTTTTTCAAAACAGATCTATCAAATTTCGTGGTATACAAAAATTTGTAGATACTTGAAAACATTAACAAGATTAAAAAAATACTGACTACTATTAATAGTATATACCAATATAAAGACAATATAGTAACTTCTGGGTGAATCCACAACAATACAAATAACACCATAAAAACACATTTAATACTAACGGCAAAAAATATGAATTTTTTGGTAACCTTCAATTTTTTATTAGAAACTTGAACCCCTAAGCGTATAGCCAATGTCTGTGCACCAGCTATAGAATCATGAATAATATCTTTAATTCCACCTTCCACTGCATTGTTAAAAACAATATGTACAAAATATATTGAGCTCACAAGGTATACTAAGCTGGTAAAGTCATTAGAAGTGGTACTAGCACCCATTAAACATAGCGAAAAAAAACCAAACGCTAAAATAAAATCAGAACCTAGAACCTTTTTGCCAAAAATATCATATACCGCACCTGAAAGTATAGCAGCTAAAAGCAATGCTATAGTAACAACATACGGAAAAAATAGGATTGTTAAAATAATAGCGGAGAAACAGGCAGACAACACAATAAAGAGTGAGGTATTTTTAGTGATTGCACCGCTGACCAGAGGTTTTTCTTTAAGATCAAGTGATTTTTTATCAATCTCAATATCTATATACTCGTTTAAGACAAAACCATAGATATGATACAATAAGCCAATAAAAAATAAAATAAGCAGAAGAAAAACATTCCGTTGCCCCATCACCATGCCACCAATAACCGGGGTTAAAGCGGTAACCGCTGCAGTTTGAAATCTGATTAACCGGAAATATTTAACTATGCTACTCTTGTGATTCATGTCATTTCACGTAACCTTTCATTTTACACCGTAGGCATGATCCTCCCATAAATGATAACAAGAAAGACACCCAACCATATCACCGGGAAAACACCAAGGAACAAAGCAGCTTGCCAACCTATAAGACCAAAAAGAATGATAGGCACAACCATAAAAGCAAACATCTCATGAAACCCTATCGCCCGCATAATATATTCCCTTTTAAACTGTTTTATAGTAAGAAATCTAACCATGAATACAACCGCTATAACAATTAAAAGTATTACCATATACAGCTGCCAGATTTTATAGAGAATTAGACCTAAGGCAAATGGCACCAAAGTTAAAGAGATATGTACGGTTTTCAATGCAAGAATGTAACCGATAAACCATTTTGAAACAAAAAAATGTTCATTTCGTAATCTTACCCCAAATCTAAGAGGTGTGCTACGTCCCCCTGCAATAAAATCATGATCAATGTCTTTCAAACCAGCTATAAT
>CAZRMY010000113.1:2925-6268 GCA_964601295.1 uncultured Thermoplasmatales archaeon
TATAATATTATTAATAAGCGTTTGAAACAACGCAAGTAATGCGATAATATACGCTAAAAGCGTTAAATTGATAGTAACGGAGAAGCCACCATATAGTGCTACAAAAAACAGCATACCCGCAATACAATAATCCATATGCGGTAGTGTTTTACTAAACGAGTCATACATCCCGCCTAGAAGCAAAGCAGCACCGCTTACCACTATGAGAATCATTGCTTTATCAAAAAAAAAGATAAACGTTAGAAAGAATATTAGCACAGCTGACACATAAACCAGTATTCTTGCATGATCTAGTTTTATTAACCCATCAACGAGAGGTTTACCCGTCAGATCACTAGAAGTTTTATCTATTTTCACATCTTGTACTTCGTTAAACACAAACAGAAAAATATGAAACAAAATACCTATCACAAATAATTCTCCATAATGAGACAGAGGAAGAGAAACACCTGTTGCTGCTGCTACACAGACAGGAGCCAACCCTGACAAAACAGCAGAATGCATTCTGCTAAGTTTAAGATACATTCGTATTTTACCAAGATACATTAAATATCGCTAATTATCGCACTAAATATATAGTTAACTTATATGATGTAAAAAAATAAACCCGCTAGGAGGAGAAGTTTTTTGGAAAAACTCAAATACTGAGATTAACTTCTTAGACTACTATGGATAGGATAGCAGCCTATGCAAAATTACTACGTCTCCCCGGGATTGGCGCATTAGGTATCCCCACTGTAATTGCTGCGTTAACCGTGGGCGTAGTCAACCCAGTTGATCTAACCATCGTGTTTCTCATTGGCGCAATTGCGTGTGTTTTTGGGTTTGTCTTAAATGATTACACCGATGTTGAACTTGACAAACTAGTCAAAGATTTACACCGTAAACCACTGGTGAGTGGAATAATCACAAAAAAAGCAGCATTGCTACTCTCCATGTTTCTAATGTTACTTTCATTTTTACTGATTATCGTATTATGGTACGGCGAGAGCATTGATCAATACAAAGTTATGGCAATGGTATGTATTTTCACCGCAGGGATTTTAGGGTTTATTTATGACATATATGGTAAAAAAATAATTGGTTCAGATTTTCTTATCGCATTATCTGTTGCGTTAATATTTTTATTTGGTGCGTTATCCTTTGGACGCCCCACTGTTATCACCTGGATCATCTTCATACTGACATTCAACAACCTCCTCTATATGAACGCTGTTCAAAATGGTATAAAAGATGCAGATCATGATTACAAGATGAATGTAACTAACATTGCACGTTCTGCCGGTGTTAAAGTCAACGAAAAAGAGCTGATTATTCCGTCAGGTTTCAAAGCCTTTGGTATGGGCATACGACTATGCTCAGCAGTTCTTTTAATTACTCCTTTTGTTTTCTTTGAATACCCGTATCATCCATGGCAGATGTTACTATTATTAGTTGGTATTCTCATAGTACTATTTATCAGTACGAAACTGCTGACCATGAGAGAATTTGATAGAAATAAAATCAGAACCATAATAGGTGTACAATCGTTTCTCAGATATTCTCTCGTACCTGTAATGTTAATGTCAATAATCGGTGTTATACCGTCATTAATTTTAATTGTGTTTCCTATGGTATGGTATATTGGATTTACCCCGCTTCTGGGCGAAAAAATGTTTAAACCAAGGATGTAAACCATGACAAATAAGAAAAACCATGAGGTCTGCATCATTGGTGCAGGCATAGGCGGTCTGACCACGGGTGTTTTGCTTTCAAAACACGGGTTTAACGTTAAAATATTTGAAAAAGAATCACTAATAGGCGGCAGGGCGCTCACCCTTGACATGTCCACGCTTAGTTATGATAACTATGAAGAAGTATTACACAAATTTCATATGTGCATACCGTTCTCTGAGCCGCCATTAGCATCCATTTTTGAAAAGAAAATGTTACATGGATATCATTTAGATCTTGGTTTTCACGTGTTTGGTGGCGAGATCACATCTAATATCAAACAAGTAATACCCGATGCAGATATCGAGATGATTGAGTCAAAATTATTTGCTTCTGCGTATGGGAACCCATATTTATTTGCTACTACCTTTGATAAAATGAAAATGCTGCCGAATTTACTTCGTCTTTTTTTAGCAGGTCAACAAAAGATAAAAGAATTAGAGAATACACCAATTAAGCATACAAAAGAAAAATATGCAAAAGGTAAAACTAAACTTGTTTTAGAGTTAAGCTCACGGTTGATAACAACAGTAAATAACTTAGATGTTATATCAACAGGAGAGGTATTTCATACGCAACAACAAATGAGATTGAGAGGTGTACGATATCCAAAAAAAGGGATTGCACGTATTTGTAAAGCCCTCGCTGATGATATTCACAAGCATGGGGGAGAAATATATCTTAATACCCCCGTTGAAAAAATCCTGATTAAGGATAAAAAAGCTGTTGGTGTGGCTGCTGGAAAAGACCAGATATCTTGTGATTACGTAATTTCAACTATGCTTGTTCAAAATCTTTTTACTATTGCAGATGAACGTCAATTCCCTAGAGAGTATGTAAAGGAAATAAAAAACCTCAAAGGAACCGGTAGTCTCTGCGCATATTACTCCCTAAAGCATGTCGATTCCAGAGTGTTAGGGAAAAACTTTGTTTTTATCGAACGCGACGTAGGATTAGACGGTACGGATGTAGCAGGCATGGTTGATTTCATGGCGTCTTTGCCAGATTCACATCTGGCACCTCCCAATGAATATCTTGTCCAAGCCTATGTTATCTGTTCTCCTGATGAAGCACAGGATACAAAAACGTTAGAAAAATTGAAGAAAATTTTAGATAAACAACTTGAAAACATTATACCTGATTTCCGAAAACATCTACGTTGGGCGATCTATCCTGCTATTTGGCATCTTGATGGCGTAGCAAAAACAATTGAGAACAAAAAGCCAGATATCGAAACACCGGTTGATCGATTGTATCTAGCAGGAGATTGCGTCAAAGCACCAGGTATCGGCGTTAACTGTGCCATGAACTCTGCACAAATGCTATCAGCGATGTTAACAGAGGGATCCCCTGAGAAGTGAAACAACCATCAACGGTTTCACTATCAGATTTTTATGTGATAAATCAACATAAGAGGAATTATTATAAACAGTGAATGGTAATATCACTATGTAACAAAATATTCTAAGACAGCAACGTGGTAATACTATGGGCATAAAACTCACCATGAAAGAACCGTACAGTAAAGCACGGATTTTCTCAGTGAGGATCAGAGGATACATGGATTTACTCAGGCCTTTTACGCTTCTGGCACCGTTTTTTGTATCTATGTTCATCATGCTTGCAAGTC
>CAZRMY010000114.1:0-6118 GCA_964601295.1 uncultured Thermoplasmatales archaeon
TTGCAATGTAGTGATGAGATTGCAGCACAGCCTTTTTATCTTTTACTATGACTGTTGCACGTTTTGTTATTTGATTAATAAAACCCTCATAAACATGACCTTTATATTCAAATGATACAATATCTCCAATACGTAAATTATAGTTTTCATGAGCTACTTCTACCTGCGTAATTAATTGATGTGTTACATCTGTGTGATTAAAGATATTATAAGCTAAACGTTTAAAAGAAGGTTTGGAACAACTTGAGTTGTCAAATAATATGTGCTCGACAACATGGATAATTTCATGTTCAAAAACACGCATTGCTGCTTCTAAACGATCGTGACAAATAATGCCATTTACTTTAATCTCCCGTGTAATGTCATTAAAGGTCTGAAATATCAATGTGGTGGATAAGGAAATCACAAAATCGTTAGTTTTCGTATAACGATGTGTTTTTCCTGCTGCTTTGGTCATACGTTTGGATAAACGAAAATAGATCTTATCTTTATAATTCTCAGCGAAGTAACTATCGAAGAACGCAGTATCATATAATTCAAACAAGAGCCTTAAATCCGAGACGGCAATTGAAGTGTAATTACCCTGATCAAGATTTTTAGATTGTGTAAGAAGTTGAGTATATATTGTTTGTGTTTTTTCTTTTATTTCCTGGTGTGGGTAAGTTAAATCAAGTAAATCTTTCTTCATCATTTCGAATCATCTGTATATCAAATGTAGAGTAAAGGATTTGTGATTTATAGCCACGTTAATTGAATGAGAATGTCTATTTTATTCATTTATGTATTAAAATCAGTTAGAGAAGGGCAGTTAAATTACAACACCCATGATATTCAATATGGATGGAAAACACCAGCAAATTGCACATAACGTTCCAGTATATGCGACGTGGTATCCGAAGGGGGCAATGTCTTGAAGGACAAGGTCAACAAAGCCGTAGCGTATATGGCATGTTATGCGAAGGTACACTATTTTGTCTATTTGTAGGTTTGCGTATTCAGCCCCTAAATTGGCTCGCCTATAATGAAACAAAAATTTCCTTTTCCTACTTCTCCTTCGAGTTTTTTAATAATTAACTCCGCATCATCATTGGGACCTGCAATAAAGAATGGTTTTCCATCTTTACCAAATTCTATCGTTCTACTTTCTTCAATCTCATTCTGTTCTTCAAGAATATATTTTGACATTTTGAAGTCTTTTTGTGGTTTAAAACCTAGCTTTGATGCATATTCTATTGCCCCGTAAATAATTTGATGAGCTAAAGAAATTGGGCAATCAATAGGATCTTCATCTCGATAGATCCCGGGCTTTAATTCTTTTTCGTACTTTGATAGAGTGAGGTTAGCATTGCAAAAGGTATCTTTCAAACCAAGACAGAATGTATCTACCAAATAGGACCCAAAAACAAAGTTACCATCCGGTTGATGTCGAGAAAGCAAAATAGTGGCCAGCCCATTTTCTTTCCAAGAGGGATTTATTAAGCATTCGTAAACAGGCCATCTTCGAGCTTTGTAAATTCTATTTTCAACTCTAAAATATGCTCTGCTGTACGTAGATCTACTATCGTGTGACATCTTTCTAGTCCTTAACTTACCTTTTCCCTTCATTTTCATACCTCTTCTATCTTTTAGTAGTTTAATACTACGACGTCAATATACAAACTAAGCATTTTCACATAACGTTCCTGGGATTTAAGAAGTTTATGAGCCTTAGCCAGACTTGGCTTGGCGAATAAATTTTGGTGTAGCGACGATAGGAGCGGAACCTTAAACCCCATGTTATAAGAAGTGGGACACCCCACGTTAAACCACAGATGAAAGATTATTCTCTTGATTATTTTATGTACTCACGTCACGTTTTTTTTGTGTTGTCCTCTTCACTTTATGCTGGTTATGTTAGAGACGCTAACGGTAATGGACGGGGTGATGGTTGTTGTGGTTAGTTTTTTCTTATTTTTTGTATCTTTTATCTTTTTGTGTTCTAGAATATTGTTTCATCTATTTTTATAAACGTTCCATTATATTACTTTTATTGGTACCATTTAGGATATTCCGCATGCATGTGGAGTGGTACGTAGGAATGTATCATGGGAAGTAATCGTGTAGTTCTGGGTATTGCGGTATTGTTTTTATGTGCGAGTCTGGGTAGTAGCTATGCTGCTTTACAGGATTATATGACCGTTGGGGATCATGTTTTGCAGGATAATGGCCCGCATGTCGGTGTTCGTGCGTTAGGCGTGTGTGACCCGGGTGCTGATTCACAGTATGGTACCGCATCAAATACGGAGGGCAAGGATGTTGCGATTACTACGATTGCTAATGGTTCGTTTGTGGCAAATGTTGAGACTCCTGATGGGGTATACCCGTTTTATGATAGTATTAGTTTTAGTGTGGGTAATGCGTATCCGTGGTATGCTTCGGGTGTATGTGTAGAGTTTGTTAATTTGGATCCAAATCCGGGGTATATTGTTGATGTGAGTTTGGCGAGTGTGAGTGGGCAGAGTAGTATTATGGATTTTATGGCGGTGCATGACTGGGAGATATCCTATAATGGTCTGTTGGTAGCAGCGGGTGGTACAGAATCGGGGTTGTATGATGCGTTGTCTGAGGTGGTTGTGGAGCAGTATGATCGGTTGCAGGTGTGTGTCATGTTTCATTTTGTGCAGGAGGTGTATGATCCTGTGGTGGAGGAGTATGTGGTGTTGCCGCAGGGTGCGAGTATGAGTTTTGTGTATCATGTGGCTTGGGAGCAGACTCCGGTGGAAACCGTTGCAACATTACAGTCTGTGTTGTCATAATAGTGTTGTTTTCTAGACTATGATCTACTATATTTGAAGGTATGGTTCGTTTTTTTGCATGTTTTGGGTTCAGGTGTGTGTTACAATCGTAATACATGATTTGTCACATTATGGGGATCTCTTGATTTTTTGGTGTTGTTTTGTTGTGTATGTTTTAGGGTCTATAGAGCTAGATCATTTTTTATCGTAACTTTTTGTTTTAATATTATGGTTTAAAATTATATTGTGTTGTGTTTATGTAAATTTTTTAGGCGTTTTAAATCCAAAAGGAGGTTTTTTCTAGAACTTTTTTTCTAGCATTTTTATATATCTGGGCGTATTTACTCATGTGCGAGGATAGGGTGCTTTGTACCCTATGATTTGGGTAATGGGGGAGACGCTTGGCTTTGCACTCCGCCATGCCTAAAGAAATGAAAGCAAAAGTAACTGTAGAGGGAGGTGAAAAATAAGATGAAGATCTCACGTATTGGTGTACCGTTCCTGGCTGCTATTGTCGCATTAGCCGCGGTTGGCATGAGTTATGCGCAATGGAGTGAGACGTTGACTATTCATGGATCGGTGGCGATGACTGATTTAGACGTCCGATTCACTGAGGCATGGACCAATGATGAGGCTAACAATGATCCCGGTCTCTTAGATATCACTTGGGTTACAGATACTGCGCCTAGTGGGTATTGGGATACCTATCCAGAAACTGGTACCTATGATCGGTATAGCTATGATATTGCTCGGACGTATACTACGGTAACTACGACTAATGAAGACGAACCTAGGGATACATTGACGATTACTATGGATGGCGCGTATAATTCATATGCACCGTGTGTACATTTCAAAGTGAAAAACACCGGTGGCGTACCCGTAGTGCTCACGGATCTGTTGATTGAATACGGTGGTTATTCTGCTGAATGGGCTGGTAAGCAGCTTGATCGTGACGGTGTTGAGCTGATCGCTTGGGAAGTCACCTATGATGACGGGCATGTTATTGGTAAAGAGAAAGGCACGTACACGTGGAATATAAACCCGTTGAATGCTGGTGATGAAAGCGCTGTTGGTATGATGTTGTTACCAGAGCTTGTTGCTGCATTACAGTCTCAGGTAATTGAGGGTGGTCATTTCGTTGATGTGCATCTGGTGTTCCATATTGGGCCTGATGTTGCTGAGAATGGGCTTATTGAGTTTGATTTGTTGCCCACGTTTGAGCAGTGGAATCTGCATGTAGCAAACCCATAAACCGTAGGGGGAGTCTAACTCTTCCTTTTCTTTTTTTTTTAAAGAACATTTTTGTTTGTTTATCGGTGTTTTTCAGGCTATTATAAATCTAAATTATTTATATTTATAAAATTATGTAAAAAATAGAATAATGTTCTAGAAGATTATTTCTGCCATTTTTATATATTGCCCTTTATTTATATTGTACAGCGGATTTACTCAGCAACGTGTTACCATCGCAAGAAAATGCAGGTAGCAGAGCATGTTGATATCTGCTCAAAGTTGAACGGGGGAGACACTCGGCTTTGCACTCCGCCATGCAAACAAATCAAAGCAGAAGTAACTGAAAAAGGAGGAAAAAAGGAAGATGAGAAAAAACAAAACAGGCGTATTATTCCTAGTATCCATTCTTGCTCTAGCAGGAGTTGGTGTCGGTTATGCAGGTTTTACTGACACAATATCTATATATGGTTCAGTTGAAACTGGAACAGTTGATATCAATGTTGTAGACACAGCATATTCTGGAACTTTTGTTTATAAAGTTTGGGATTTACCAGTTGAATATCCGTCACCACCAGGAGATAACTATTTCAGTGAAACAGAAGAGATTCTCATATATCGTGGATTTATGAATGTTCTTCCAACAGAAGATGAAGTTGTTGCCTGGGCAGAAGATGCGGGTGGACAAGCAGAACTAGTTGCATCGTCATGGGCAGAACCCGGAGATGAAGACGATAAAGTCAAAATGACCTGGGATAACATTTTCCCATGTATTGATTTTACTTGTGACTTTATAGTTCACTATGAAGGAAGTATTCCAGCAAAAATAGATCCAGACATCATCATAGAAACCATGTACGAAGATAACGATCCAAATACAGGATGGCTTGAAGATCTATGGAACAACTATGATTATGAAACAGATGGTTTTGGAATAAATGTCGAGGCACACAGATGTACGCCACTATATCTAAATGGAACAACAGGTGTAGCTGGAGTAGATATTTGGGAAAATCATCCTGTAGGACCTGATTATCAATTACACTACTGTAACTATGTCTATGTGGAAGTTACAATTCACTTACCACAAAGTAACGACTATCAAGATCTATATGGTGAATTTGAAACAGAGATCGGTGTAACGCAGTGGAATGATCAGTGTGAAGAAGATTAAGCACCTCCATAAATAAATGGAAATAAATCGATATAAAAAGTAAAAATAACTAAAAATTTGGGTGGAATGGAACTCGTTTCCAATTCTTTCCTCTCTTTATCTTGCAAAAGAGAAAAAATCCATTCGAAAAAATGTTAGGCTTACAGCAGAGTGTGATGCATTCTGCTTTAAAACTTTCCAAAAAAGTAGAAACATTTGGGAGGAAAAATCATATGAGAAAAAGAAAAAACAATCAAATCGGAACGATTTTTTTAGTATCCGTATTAGCTTTAGCTGGTATTGGTATAAGTTACGCAGGTTTAACAGACACAATACATGTTTTTGGAACCGTACAAACAGCATCAGTTGAATTTGAAATAATCGAATACTCAGGTACATGGGTATACAAAGTTTATGGAAATCCAGGTGTCCAACCAGATGGAGAAATATTTGTCGATTATGAAGGATTAACAATGAATGAACTAAACTCTATGTTTCCAGGATGCATAATTGAGCTTATCTCATATGCAGAAGCTAGAGATCCCCAAGCAACAGATCCTGATGGTTATGATATTATTTTTGAATTTGATAATTTATTTCCTTGTATTGATTTTATAGCTGATTTTGAATTCAAAATTGGAACAATTCCTGTAAAAATAAATAAACTTGATTATGGTGTTTTATCTGGGATTGACTGGATGCAAGCACTAATTGAAACAGGTCATATTTGGGCTACAATGTATAATCAAGATGGGGAGATTATAGAATTAGGATCTCAAATTCATGCAAATGATATTGTAACAGTTGAATTACATTTCAAGTTAATACAAGATGATATTTACCAAGGAGAAACAGGTTCAGGTTATTGTGATATTGGAGTTATCCAATGGAATGATTTATGTGAAGAAGAGGAAGAAGAAATCGATATTGCTGTATCAAAAGATGTTAGCAATACAAA
>CAZRMY010000115.1:0-6085 GCA_964601295.1 uncultured Thermoplasmatales archaeon
AATAGGAGAGTATTCAGAGGACATCTCAGAAACCGTTATTAATTACCTTGTCGGAGAAACTAAGTAACCATACACCGGGGGTTATTTCGCAATCATAGCACGAAGCCAATCAGCCACATTCTCCGCATGATCAGCGATATCATCCACCCAATCAGCAATTTTCAGCAGATGATACACATCCATCGGAGTAAGTTTCTTCTCCAACGCATAAATACCACGAGTCATCTCAAATTTCTTCTGATCCGCATCCCACTCACGTTCATGTACCACACGCACCATCTCCTTAGTCTGCTCCCGCTCACGTTTCACAAAACTCGTTTCAACCAAATCCTTAATATTACACACCGCATCCTCCATAGCATCAACAGTTTTCACAACTAAACAAACATGCTCGATAAACACAGACTGCAACTCCTTTGGAATCCTTGTATGACGCATATCCAACATATTCACGAGATTCTCCGCGTGATCCAAAATTTTATCCTGCTCACGTAACGCCCATAAAAACTTTCCTTTATCCACCGGCATAAACAATGTAGACGGCAGATGATTACGTAAATTACTCTTAATCAAATCTGCCTCATGCTCAATCTTTGAAACTCGATCTGCTAACGCAGCGATACCATCAAAATCACCTTTATAATAGGAAACTAACCCTTCACCAAGTAGATCAATACACTCACGAACTTTCCCCATATGCTCAAATAACTGCTGAAACGGTGTTTTCCTCCGTAACGTATCAGAAACAGGCACCCTGAAATGATTTTTCTCTTCGTTCATACTACCATCCTTCCCAATTTTTCTTTAACCTCCTAAACTATATTTACTATTGTTATAAATATTACTGCTGATGTCGCAGCAGCCACCGGAACCGTCAACAACCATGACACTATAATCTTTTTAATAACACTTAAATCCACTGCTTCAAGACCACGCGCAAGTCCCACACCAATAACCGCACCAACAACCGTATGTGATGTTGAAATAGGCAACCCTAATTTTGACGCTATAAGCACGGTTGTTGCCGCGCCAAAATCAACGGAAAACCCACGCGTATTCGTCAGACTTGTTATTCGGCTACCCACTGTTCGCATCACACGACGCCCCCAGGTTAAACACCCAAAAGCAATACCAACACCCCCAAGCGCTAGTAATAACGGAGGAACCGTTACCTGAGAACCCAACGTGTTACCTTGAGCTAACGGGATAATAGCAGCGACAGGACCAATAGCATTTGCCACATCATTAGCACCATGGGAAAACGCTACATAACATGAAGTAACCACCTGCAACTTACGAAACACACCTTCAACCATATAATAATCTTCAGGGCCTCTAGCTTCGATTTTTCGTAAGAAAAAACCTGCAAGTATCGCTGCAACCACCGCAGCCACAACAGCTATCTGCAACCCTTCAATTTGCGAGATACTATACTTCTCACTAATCGGAGTTTTCAAAAACAACGATGAAACAATTAATAACGCAGTTACACCAATGATAACCGGGCCAACAATTTTTGCAGATTCAACGGGTTTCTCCCGAGCAAAAATTAATTTCACGATAACTTTAAAAATAAAAAATGCAATAATACAACCTACAACTGGAGACAGCACCCAACTGGCTACAACAGCGCCCACCTTATCCCACATAACCGATGAGGTGCCACCGGCAATAAGTCCAAATCCTACTAATGCCCCAATAATAGAATGCGTAGTTGATATCGGCATCTCCTTCCAGGTTGAAAGAGTAACCCAAAAGGCAGCAGCAAAAAGACTAGCAATAAAACCAAACAGTAAAGTCTCCGTGGAAAAACCAGCATAATCCACAATACCCTTACGAACAGTTTCAGTTACATGACTGCCTAGTAACACAGCGCCTACAAGATTTAGTACCCCAGCGATCAAAACCGCTTGCTTAAACGTGATAGCCTTCGCGCCAACAGCAGTTGCCATAGAATTAGCAACATCGTTAGCTCCAATGCTCCAGGCCATATAAAATGCAATAGCTGCCGTTCCACCAATGATAACCGCTATCTCAAGTTCCACGTGTCGCCTCCTCCACACTGAACATTTCGCATTGGTTTAGTGTTCCCAACTAACTATATAGAGTCATATAATGTATATAGATAAGTGTTTTGAAATATCTAAAAAAACAGATTCGGATAAATGATGATTAGGTACATATCCTGGTAGCTATTCATCTGCGAAAAATATACTTATACTCACATTTTATTTAGATCAATATAAAAACAACTATTAGGCACTAGGAAGGAAAAAAGACGATACTATAATTTTTATAACTACGGCAGCCCAATAGTATGCCCCCCACACCCCCCCATCTTTTTCCTTCCTACTGTTCCTACTAGTCACCTTTTACCTGTATTTTACAAGACTGGGGAAACCTTATTACCATGTACTTATGATACCTACCAAAAAAAATCCTCATAATCCGTGAAGAAGGTGGTGGAGATCTATTCATATACGAAGCATACTTGTAGTCATATTAATGTGTATTAGCGCAAGCATCATTGTTTTTCCACAGGCAGACGCCGATCCGGCAGTGATCATATCAGGGTATACCCTTCACCCTGAGATATTGCTCCCAGGTGATCATGCGTTATTAACTGTAACGATATATAACGCGGAGACTTCATCAACATATACCTCACAAACAATCATTGGAAGCCAAACAACCACCACGGTGAAAACCAAGGGTGCGGCTATTGATAACATATGGATCGAGACCGCCACAGACTCAGAGGGTGAACGTGTACGGGGTAAACTAAACTATAACAATATCGGATACATCGCCCCTAGTGCCAGTTTCACGGTAAGCTTCGAGCTCGTTGTTGATACTAATATATCCGCGGGAGTGTACTTCCCCGTGGTACATGTGGATTTGGAAAGCAGCAGTTACGAGGATGTCGCCTACCCGGTACCCGTGCAGGTGGTAAATACGTCTGTGGAATTAATACCAAGTGATGTGTCATCACGTATGTCAATTAGCGGTTCCACTGATGTATCCCTAACCATTGCTAATCGATTAGCCTGTGATGTCACAGGTGTAGTGGTGACAGCTGCTGCAGATGCCAATGTTCTCCTTGACCCTGAAGAGGTGTTTGTCGGTGACCTTCTCTCCGGGGGGACAGAGACGGTTTCGTTTACGGTGAAACCGTTGGCTGTTGGAAGTGATAATCTTAGTTTCACCTTGTTTTTTGATAATGGGATAAATCAACACACGCAAACAGAAAGTATCGCTGTTGATATTGTCGATGTGTTAGATGTCGCACCAGTCCTGTATAGTATTCCATCGCACATTCAACAAGGTGGGTCAACCCGTGTTCGATTAGAGGTGTATAACGCAAAAACAGAAGCTATCTCCGGTGTGATAGTAACCCCGGTTACTGATGCGCAGATTTCACCGTCCCAGTATTTTATCGGCTCGATGGACCCTGATGATGTGTTCTCCGCGAGTTTTGATCTTGACACCACTGATATCCCACAGGGCAATTACACGCTCTCATTTAAGGTATCATTTAAACAGGACGGAAGCTATTTTGATACACCTGAGGTGTCAACATTATTTCAGGTTGTTGCCGCAACTGAATCTCAAAACCCACTTGGAGTAGCACTACCGGTTTGTGGATTCCTTACAGGTATCATAGTTATCCTACTTATTTATATATGGCGACTGAGGCGAACTAAGAAATGACCTCTAAAGTCATTGTGACTGATCATCTCACTAAAACCTATGGTACGGGTGACACCCGGGTTGAAGCATTACGGGATGTATCCATCTCTATAGATCGAGGTGAGTACATCACTATAATCGGACCATCAGGATCTGGGAAATCAACGTTTATGAACTTGTTAGGCTGCCTTGACACTCCATCCGCAGGTAAACTGTATATTGATAACACTGATGTATCACAACTCCGGGAGGATGATTTGTCACGTATCCGCCGTCGGAAAATTGGTTTTGTGTTTCAGAAATATAATTTGATACCCACATTAAATGCATTAGAAAACGTAATGCTTGGGATGAGTTTTGCAGGGGTTCGATACCAGCAACGTGTACAACAAGCAACACGACTGTTAGACATGGTTGATCTCTCCAAGCGGATAAAGCACAAACCCTCTGAACTCAGCGGTGGTGAACAACAACGAGTAGCCATCGCGCGAGCATTAGCAAATAACCCCTCAATTATCCTGGCTGATGAACCCACCGGTAATGTTGATACTGCTGGGGGAAATCGCATTATGGATATCTTTGAAGATATCAACACCAAAGGAGAAACAATCATCGTGGTAACGCATGATCCCGCAGTTGCCCGTCGAGCACAACGCATTCTCCATATACAAGATGGCGAGGTACAAGAAGGACATGTTTCAGGATAATCTCTTAATCGCAGTCAAAAACATTCGTGAACGAAAATCCCGCGTGTTCCTCACATTATTAGGAATTGCAATCGGCATCATGGCAATAGTTGCGTTAATGGGCATCGGAGAAGGCATGCAACAAGCCGTCTCCGGGGAGCTCTCCTCATTATCCGACACAGTTATTGTGACCACCGGATCGATAAGCACCTCATTTATGGGCGGTGGCTTCTCCAGTTCAGATGGACAATATTTTTCAGAACGTGACATAGAAGATATACAACGGTTAAATGGTATCAAAAGCATGAGCCCAGTCTTATTTGGCACCGGTATTCTGGAGTTCAACGGTGAACAACAAGGCGTATCACTGTTAGGCATGAACGCTGACAGCATGCGCACAATTTTCGGTATCGACTTCCTAGGCTTAGAAACCGGCGAATTCATGCATCAAGGAGACCAAAACAAATGCATACTAGGATACAGCGTTGCACATGATTTATTCGATGTTGACATTGAACTGGGTAACCGCATACAGATAAATGGCCATAATTTCGTGGTAAACGGCATCTATCAAAGACAAGGCGCCGGCATGTCGGTACCCACCGATGATAACATCCATCTCACCGACAGAGATTTCGAAAAAATCACGGGTCAAGAAAACATCAGCGGGGTGCTCATACGTGTCACAAACGTAGAACAAGCAGAAAGCATCGCCACTGAAATCGAACAAGCCATCGGAGAAAACCATGGCGATGACGACTACGCAAACTCCGTCACCATGGCATCCATTATCGACAGCATCCAAGAAGTACTCGCTATCATACAAGTCGTCTTATTAGGCATAGCCGCCATCGCATTAGTTGTCGCCTCCATTGGCATCATGAACACCATGCTCACCTCCGTAATGGAACGCACCCATGAAATAGGAATTATGAAAGCCATCGGTGCACGAAACCGAGATGTCATGATCATCTTCCTCTCAGAAGGTGTTATGATCAGCTTACTCGGCGGTGCCGTGGGCATACTCTTAGGAGTACTCGGCTCACATGGTTTCAGCATGGCATCAGCCAGTTTCATGGGCGGTGGCAACATCGCCCCCGCAATAACTCTTATCTCCATAGCCTTAGCATTAGGAGTTGCCACCTTCGTAGGAGTAATATCAAGCCTGTATCCCGCTCGCAAAGCAGCAAAAATGAGCCCCATTGAAGCAGTACGCTACGAATAACCAGTATCCTCAGTTGGATGCAATAAAAACACTGCTGCATACAGCTTGTCTACTCTATATCCCATAAATTCTGTTTTTTAACTTAGAATCATCTATCGATACATGTGATAAATACTGAGCTTGTTGTAACCTTTATAAACCATAAAACCATTAGAATAGCTGGCGGGAGTGAAAATATGGTGGAAAAAACACGATTTTATAAATTACTAATTTTAACTGTTACAACTTTACTGGTTCTTTCAATCATTATACCAAATATCAGCGGAGAATTCATCCAAACGGATGCCCCATCTCAAAGTAAAAATTTTATAAAAAATAACTCTTCTCAAGAAGTACAAGTCACGATTTACACTTTTGGACTCCCCCACGAACACGCACATCAAACAACACTCAGCCTTGCAGAAGCACAACAGATACAAGAACAGCTACACCGCCTACAACAGGCTATTGCCTATCAGCCACACTCGTTGAAAACACAACAACA
>CAZRMY010000116.1:0-6068 GCA_964601295.1 uncultured Thermoplasmatales archaeon
TCGCCCGTTGATTTTTTCAAATAAGGCTAGATAGAATAATATTGTCCCAAAGCCGATTATTTTATTAGATTGAAATTGTTTCAGGATATGCTGTGGGGGACAGATATAATTAGTATAAAACAGAAAAGACAGTTACTCATATTATCTGTAATTTGTAGTTTGTTTCTGATATCTGGATTGCAGCAAAGTTCATCTGAGTTGGTGTTACCCATACAAGATAGCACCGGTAGTGACAGCCTTGCGTTGCGTATTGAGCTTGCAGAGTATACTACAATATATGAAGGCGATGTGATCCCATGCACGGTCACCGGCGAGGTTACCAATCGGTATTGGCAGATAAATGATTACCCTCCACATACTACATTTTACAATGACAATCCCGTGATTTTTGATCCAGATCCCACTCCGCTTGATGCAGAATATGTTAATTTAACCGTGTTTGTAGAGAATGAGTATACCGGGGTGTCTGCTACTGTGCCCGTGAGAATCTACCGGATGTATTTTGGTGACATTCAATTCCATAGTGAATTATCAGATGGGTACCATGCTGTTGACGCGTTATATGCTAATGCACAATCTGATAACTACCTTGATTTCGCGTGTTTAACAGATCATGCAGAAATTGTTAATGAGATTGATTGGACGCCCCCACAACCGGTGTGGATGCGGCTGCGTACATTCTACCAGTTTTTGAAATATGTATTTACTGATTATGATGAATGGGTTTTAATTAAACAAAAAACCCATGAGTATTATGAACCGGGTGTTTTTACCACGCTTTTAGGTTTTGAGTATTCACCGGGACCATGGAGTCCTGGTGGGTATATGTTTAGTACAAATGATCATCAAGATGTTGGACATTTATGCTTTTACTATCGGGATGTATATGCTGATGCACCAGAGTTCTCAGCGTATAATCAACATACGTTTGATGATATTTTTGAAGCGATGAAAACAGAATATGACAAGGGACATCTTAACGTATGCTTCCCGCATCATCCATTAATGAGAATAGGAAACTTTGGTGATTACACGGTTAACTGGAGTTTTCTAGCAAATAGTATCGAAGAGAATGCTGCACGGGACCTGTTGCTGAGAGGTGCTGAGGCGTATAGTAAATGGGGATTAGCCCTGGGAAAATATTCAGATATTCCACTTCGGTGGATATATGACCCTCAAAGTTGTTGTGATTCACCGTTTTTCTGGGTGGAAAACGGTTTATGGGAATGGAGTAACCCAGAGCGAGAGGGACAGCCGTTTGTATTGATAGCAAGTAGTGATAATCATGCGGTTGATCGTCCAGGTAGCGCAAGTATGGAATCACGGGTGAAAAAAAATCATCCTAATCCATCTGGTATCGTGGGTGCGTATGCGGTACATAACACACGCGAGGAGATTTGGGATGCGTTGAATAACTGCACGGTATATGGTAGTCAGTTGTTGAAGACTCGGGTGCATGCGCGGTTTGACGGGGAGTTTGCGCCGGGCCGTTGGATTTCCTGTACGTGCCCGTTACAGATTAGCGTGACCGCGTTTGCGACGTTTCCGGGCGGTGATCGCGCGGGTAAAACGATGCAGCCTCATGCGTATTCATCCGAGGAGCTTGATTATCCGATTTCTGATATATGGATTATTAAAAAGGATGTAGCACGTGGTCAACCCTGGTGTAAAATTGTGTATCATGATACACCAGAGAGTGATCTTGCGGTAGTTAATTTTCAGGATTCTGAGGTGCAGCCATATGATTTTTATTACGTTGTGGTGCGCCAGCAGGGAGATACATTAGAAACTGTTGGGGTAACTGAGAGTGATACACCGCGGAATGAATATTTATCATATTTTGGCCCGGTGTTTATTGCCGACGTAACGAATTGAAAATAGGTGCCATAACGTTCATGATTGGTAGCTCTGGTAGGTCATTAGTTCGGTCAGTTGAACACCCGGTGACATGTCTAGTTATGTTCAGTATCATTTCACCGGTGACGGCAACATCTGTCCAGTTGAAATATGATAGAACATCACCTTCATGGTGATCCATACCCGTGCGATGATGGAGTGTCCAGCCGCCGTCTTTGAAAAAACAGAGTGCGTTGCATCGTGGACGGTTTAACGCAAACGCAGCAGCGTTACTGGGTACGGAATCTGATGGCCACCAGATAGGCATAATGTCGGTGACGTTACCTGTTCGCTGTACATAGTCACTCTGTTGAGCAACATCCCATACCTCTGTGAGGAAACGACGTTTGTTTGCGACAATATCAAGGGTTAACCGTGGATGTTCTTGGGTGAACCCAAGTTGATTTAAATCTATGATAGCAAAGATATCTTCGTCTTTATGCATGGATTCATAGTAGTATGCACCGCGTAAATCGTATTCCTCACCGCTGAACCCAATAAATTTCAACGTATACTGGGGTTGCAGGTGATGTTCATGAAAATATTTAGCGATCGCAAGCACAATACTCATACCAATAGCTGAATCAGCGGTTCCTTGATTCCACCAGCAGTCATACAGGCAGCTGAGGATAACCGTCTTTGAAGGATCTTTACCAGGTAGTTCACCGATCACATTATAACTTTTTACACTGGTGTTATATCGCTGCGTTAACGTGTAATCAAGCGTATAGTTAGTGCTGTTCTGGTAGAGTTGAGCTCCAAGGCTACCGTTAATAAAAAGTATAGGGAGCATGTTTCCATTTTCAGGGAAATAAATCATATCATAGCAGCAGTCGTTAAAATCATACAAAATAAGTCCTTTGCACTGTGAAGAAAGTTTCTGCCATAATGCTGTGTGAAATTTAAGATGAAGAAGATTCGTGATATGAAACATCATATAGTGTTTCAATGGATTTACCATAGATTTAAAACAGTCAACAAAGGGTAGCCCTCTGCTGGGGTAATTCCAGAGATCCTGGGTGATAAACACGAAATCTTCTTCTATACGAAGTAAACCAGGTGGAAGATAGCAGGGATATCGAGGTAGCGGAATAAGTTGTAGATCATCACATGAAAACGTGTAATTAAAACCCTGTGGTGTTACCCATGAGGGTGCAATATATCCTTCCACAGGTTGATCATTTATTTTTATCTGATAATCAGTTACCTCAAGTTTATGCGCGATATGATCATCAACTACACCGGGTCGAGGACCAAGTTGCTCCAAATTTGTGATTAACCCAAATTTGCTCATGTTTTCAGCAAGAATTTCTGCGGCTTTATGTTCACCCCGGGTACCAAATGCCCGTCCTTTTGCCAGCTCTCCGCTTTCTTCAGCATATTCGGTAAATATAATATTACTCAACCGAGCGGTAAGATTATAAATATATGAAACATCCAACAGCGATGGCTCTAAATGCTCATCTGATCCATGAACTGGAACGCAGAGGGTATCTGCAGAAACTGAAGACATGGGGATTAGTGATAACAGGAACAATATGCAAACACCAATACTGCCAACCTGTGTTATCTTGTTCATAATACCCCCAGTTGAATAATAATGCTCTGTTATTTAGATGTTTTTATCCAATTAAATCCAGAACTGACAAGCTATAAGGAGCGCTACAAAAGTAATATTTATATATAATGTCATATCTGTGTGGTTGTAAAGGGGAGGTACCAATGAACAAAAAAAACATGTCAAGTATTATTATCATTATGCTGGTGGGAGTAAGCTGTATGCCATCTACTTATGGCACAATTGTTCAAAATGAATGCACTCAACAAGAAAAAACCTCATTACCAGAAATACCTTTTGATGCCTCTTGCGAGGTGCACTGTGTTATTTATGATGGAAGTGATAGCAGCTGGAATTCCATCAAATTGTCCGCTGAAGATGCAACATGTCTGTATAATCAGCTACAAAATCTACAATCAGACTTTGCATTTTACCCAACTGACGAGCATACCCTGCAGGAAATGCATACCTTGGTGAACATGCTGCTGGACAATAAAATTGTTACTTCAACGGTAAAAGCAGAAGATGTGTTAGATGTTTTGCACCCTACATGGGCTGATAGCATACCACAAGCAGAGAAGAGCTCTGATAACGCGGATACAACTCCTTTACTTGGTAACAGAGCTACCAGTATTTTCTGTAGTATAGCAAGTGTGGGAAGTGGCTGGGTCCTACCACCTGTGTTGATTCCTAGGCCACGTTTGATGGCTCTGTGGCGTGGTGGATCATTATTTGGAGAAGCATATACGTATTTTGGTAATATGTTAACCTATACGGGGTATCTTGCAGTTGGTCCTCAAGTCGGTGTCACACTTGGTTTCACGGGTATTGGTCTTACCTTTGCAACTCCTATCGGTCCGGTGTATGGTCTTATTGGTTATTCTTTATTAACAACAGTTACTGCTAACTCGATTTATAGTTTCCCACCAAATTATTCACCTGATATACAAGCAATTAATCCAAGTAGTGATGCAGTGGATGTACCAACTGCTCTTTCCGAACTTACGTTTAGACTTGAGGATAGTGAAGGAGATCTGATGAGTTACAGTGTGGTTACTACCCCCGATATTGGTTCAGATACGGGGTCAAATAAACCTAATGGCATCTATACTGTAGATATCAGCGGTCTTGATAGTAAAACAGTGTATACCTGGACGGTTGAAGCATCTGATGGTAATACGTGGACAAGTAAGACGTTTTCGTTTACAACTGAGACAGCTGAACCTATCGTGTCTGATATCATACCTGCTGATGATGCTAGACATGTACATCTTCCACTAAGTGAACTCGTGTTTACCCTGCATGACAACCAGGGCGATCCTATGGACTATACTGTTGAAACAGTTCCTGATATTGGTTCTTTTAGTGGAACGGGTGTTGAGAATGGTGAATATAGTGTTGCTGTATCTGATGTTGCATATGCAACGCAGTATACGTGGTTTGTAAATGTCACAGATGGAGAGTATTGGACAAACGAACAATACACGTTTACCACAGAGGAACCACCATTTAACCCATTCGATGAAGGATGGATGTATCGGAAACAAATTACCATTGATCATGATCTAGTTGCAAATACGCTTATTCATTTTCCTATACGAGTGAGCACTGTTGATGCTGATGTTATGATGCATGCGCAGCCTGATGGTGATGATATATTATTTATGGAACAAGATGGTATTTCTAGAAGGTTTTTCCATGAACTGGAGTGGTATGATAATACCGCGGGTCACATTGAAGCATGGGTGAATATACCAGAACTGTCTGCTAGTTCTGATACCGTGTTGTATATGTATTATGGGAACCCCAGTTGTGAAAACCAGCAGCACACTATTGATGTATGGGATGACCATTATGTTGCTCTCTGGCATATGGGCGATATAGAGGATACAACAACTAATAATTATGACCTTGTTAACAATGGTGCAACAGAGTTTGATAATGGTCGTATCGGTGGATGTTATGAATTTATTACCACTGAAGCTGATTATATGTATCAGGACACACTTTTTGATCAGCACCCTGAGGAGTTTACCCTGGAAACCTGGTCGTATGCATATCAAGATAACTATGAAAAAGCTATTCTCTCTAAAAGAAATGATGATTACAACCGCTGGAGGTTCCGCATCATGGAAGATGATCTAGTTAATCTCTTTCATGTTGGTGGCAGTGGTAAGAAATGGTCATATAGCACTGGGCCAGTACATGATAATTACTGGGTGTACCTCGTGGCAACCTACAAAGCAAACACATTTACAGGAATCTACATAAATACAACATATTCTACTGGTCTGGTACCCGGTGATATCGGTGATGGCTCCGATTATGATTTCTTCGTTGGTCTCTCACCAGGTGAATTCCATCATACATTTGATGGACTTCTTGATGAAATACGTATATCCGATGTTGTTCGAAGCTCACAATGGTTAGAAACAACCTATAACACGATCGCCAATCCGACTGATTTTTTGAGTTTTGGAACAGAGGAACCAGCACCCTAGGCGAGAATGATGATTAAAAAAGGTATATCAATAGCAGTAATTCTCCTGTTCATTGGTTTAGCAGTAGCACCAGCTATTAATGCTAATGTTGTAGAATCTGAGATGGTTGAACT
>CAZRMY010000117.1:0-6038 GCA_964601295.1 uncultured Thermoplasmatales archaeon
GGCTGGCCTCACTAGGAGGGGATGGGATGCACTCTAACAAAAACAACTACCAGCCCAATTCCTTCCAATATCTTAATACGCAAATGGTGTATTTATAGTTTTTGATATAGAGTATTTATATGATGAGTGTTTAGAACACTGTTATCAAGTGAAGATTTTTGTGATGTGTCAACATTTCTCATAAAACATTGTTTTACCAGTATATTTTACTCAAAAAAACCAGTGATACTATTTTGTTTAAATTAAAGCGATGCTTACGACGTTGTTACCTCTGAGAATAATCCGGCCGACACGGATTTTGGTATCAGCTTTTGATTCTTCAACATCGTCAACAACCAGATTCATGTATTCATCATAGCCAAGGAGTTTTCCTTCGAGCGTGCGACCATCTTTTAACAACAAGCGGAGTTTCTGATTCATTGCCTTATCGAGAACATCAAGTGGTAATGCCATAGGAGGGGTTAAACTACCAGTCCTTTTTAAAGATATTGGCGGAAAAAAATCATGGAATTTAGCTTGGGTATCCACCGATCTGTAGACTTGGATCACCAAATAATGCCCATGATTGCACGACTTTGACATCAATCCATGGATCACTAATCGGCAGGGAGTGCCAATCAATCGGTGTGTAATTATCTAAATACTGGGTTATCGCCCACATCCAGGTGTCACCAACCCGGGTGATATTTTGTTGCCCATATCCAGTAAAAAAGGAGACCTCAACCTCATTTAGACCACCTTCAAAGGAATCTTTATCCTCCTTGGTATAGCCTAACGCAGTACAGCCCAGTGTCGCAATAGAACCACCATCATGACAATGTGTCATTCGCCATCCCCAGCATTCACGGGTCGCCTCACCAACCCAGCGTGACCGACGGTTAATCAACCGTAGCAGGGATACATCAAACTGGCTGTTATGACAGCCGCTTACCACACATACCGGTGTCATAACACCGTTTTTCAGCTTTCGCATAGAATGCACCGTCAACCCATCGATAAACGTATCATCATTTGGCGGGTGATTTCCCCAGCTCATCGGGTTTCCATGACCGACGAAATACACAAACCCACAGCCACGGTTAAACGCGGTAACCACACTTTCTTCCCCAGTAAACGTGCCTTCAGAGGCGTATAATCGTATCGGGTTAAAACCAGACATATTCTCAAAGGCTTGATCTGCGTATTCCTCACCCTCATACCCTGCCCATAACGGGTTGTCCTGCTCCAAATAGGTATCACCAGCTACTGCTATCATATCATTAAACCAGTATGCCCCATAAGCAGTAGTCTCATACGTGATAATTTTAGAAACCATACCACGAACTTCCCATCTATTCCGGCAGGGTAGCCTTCCTACCGCGATATCAGGGTATAAATCAATCTCCTGATCTTCTGCAGGCATACCGTAATACCATTCACCAAACAATCCATCGCCATCAGCATCCCAGCTTGAGAAATTTCCTCCACCGTCAATAATGTCCGCGTAATATAGGTCAGTAATATATTGCGATTCCCAGTCATCATCCATCTGCACGTATCGCACTGGTACATACCAGGAAAACACTCGCTGATGTTTCATCCCTCCCACCAGCAGCACATAGCGTATGTTCCACTCATCATATGACTGTTTTATAAAATATTTTATTTTTTCAGCATCATCACGCCCCTGTGTCATCTCTTGGTAAATCTCCTCAACAGAGACTAAAACAGTGGTGATGCCATACCTGGTTTTATGTTCCACTAAGGTGTCAAGCAACCGGGTAAACCGACGGGGAGCAATAATCAATAACTCATACGATACTGTCTCAGTATCAGTGTGTATGGTAGAAGGGTGTAGCGAGTCATCTAAACCCGGTGTGTACCCTGCACTCAGCGGCATAACAGATAGCATACACAAAGCTACCGTTACACTAATGATTGAAAGTAATGATTTTTTATTGTTCGTATGCATACATGATTTCCCCCTGATAAAAAGGTGGTAAGTATACGTATTATGTAACTGCAATACCTTATAAATATTTCTCCACCGGGATAATATCTGTGCCATATCGTGAATTACAGCGGTAACCATAACTGGTTTTTATCTATGGATACCCGCCGATTTGTAGTGAAGGATCACCGAGAAGCACCCATTGTTGGCATGTTTTTGCATCAATTGCACTATCCCATGCCGCAGGAGTATTCCAGTCAATAGGATATCTATTCAGATATTTGGTTATCGTATTCCCCCAGGTTTCACCCAGAATCGTGGTACCATTTACACCGTATTCCCAGAAGAATGTGGGCTCAAGATAGTCACCTGCACCGCTAAATGATTCTTTATCCTCTTTGGTCATTCCTAATCCTGAGCAGCCAATAGTTGCGATACTGCCACCACCGATTTTATGGGTAAGCTTCCACCCCCAGCATTGTGGAATCCAGGTGTAGTAATACCATTTATCCTCCAGGAGTTTCAATGGATGTACATCAAATTGGAGGTTATGGCATCCGCCAACTACACAAACAGGATATTTATCTCTGTTGCGCAGGCGATTCATGGTTTTAACTGAAAGGCCTTCTATCCAGGTCTGTGAATCATTCTCTGGATGGGTACTCCATCGGTAAGGGTTTGCATGACCATCAAAATACAGAAAGCCACAGCCCTTATTCACCTCGCGGATAACATCACAGGTACCAGTGAAACTTCCATCTGATGCCCAGAGTGTTGTTACTTCAAAATCAGTCATGTTTTCAATAACCTGTTTTGTGTTTTCCTCACCTTCGCAGCCAGTCCAATTAGGGTTTAACTCAGCAGGATAGGTATCACCCGCACAGACAACCAGACGATTAAACCACTCCGCATTATACGTGCGTGTTTCATATCTGATAATTTTCCGTACCATGGTTGCTAGTTCTATTTTATTTCTACAGGCAAGTCGACCAACATACACATCCGGGTATAAATCAATATTTTTATCCTCTGCTTCAGTTGCTACACCGTCATCGATCCATTCACCGAAAACACCATCGCCGTCAGAATCCCATGAAGAAAATGAGCCATTTTTATTATAGATATCAGCATAATATAATTCTGAGATAAACGTAGGTTCGTAGAATCCCATTTGTACATCTTGATTATGCACGTAACGTATGGGCATCAAACGGAAGTCGCCGATCAAGAGCACATAGGTGATATTCCATTCTTCATGTGCTTGTTTGATAAAGTATTTGATACGTTCTGGATTGTCTCTACCTGGTAAAAAAAGTTGGTCATAAATTTCATTTAGCGTGACTACTGTAGCAGTCATGCCGACGTTGTTTTTATGGTTAACCAGTGGGCGTAAAGTGGGAAGAAAGTTTTTGGGTGTAATAATGAGAAGTTTATATGATGCGTCTACGTTATTTTGCTGACGTTCAAATTGACTCGGTGACACGTCAGCTGATTGATCTGAACTTATGATGCTTCCAAGGATATTTGGTGCTAGTAAACATAAGCTGCATATGAGGACAGCAGCTATACTTATGTGTCTATAGGTTTTTTTCATATAATCCCCCAATGAGATAAATTGATGGCAGTATTATTTAATATGTTTCTTTGTTTATAAATGTTGAGTTGAAGATTTCAATGTGGGTAGAAATAGGTTTTGAGCCTAATATTTTACTGTAATGAGCGGCAGTTAATCTAATCGACAAAAGTATTATACGACTTCTTTCATTGACCACAACCAGTTATGTCACACAACTGTAAGTTTTATTGCTATCGCCATCAACGAACATCACTGAGTATGACCGCTGCTTTTGATGGAAAGATACAACTGGTAGTATTTGATATGGATGGTGTACTCGTTGATGTTATCAGCTCATGGAAACATATCCATGATTATTTTAATACGTCAAATCAGAAATCAGTTGATGCATATCTTCGCGGTACAATCGATGATCTTGAGTTTATTAAACGTGATGTTTCATTATGGAAAGAAAACGGGCAGTTTATAACCAAGGAGAAACTCACAGAGCTTTTATCTTCTGCACCGCTGATGAACGGTGCGCAAGAAACAGTTGCATTACTTCAGCAGCATGGAGTTAAAACAGCGATAATAAGCGCGGGTTTAGCACTGTTAGCACATAAAATTGGAAAAGAAATAGGTATTGATCATGTGTTTGCTAACGATGTTAAAATCGATGCAGCGGGACGATTAACTGGTGAAGGAGTGCTTGGTGTTAAATTGATGTATAAAGATGAAGCGATAGCGAAATTATCTAAGAAAACAGGTATCCCTTCAGGTCAATTTGCTGCTGTGGGTAACTCTTGTTTTGATATCCCTATGTTTGAGCAAAGTGGGCTGGGAATCGCATTTAACCCTAGTGATGACTGTGTTCGCGATGCAGCAGATTTTATTGTTGAAGGTAAAAATCTCATTGAAATTTACTCGGTGATAAAACCTTTTCTCACTAGTTAAAGCAGCTGTTATTCCGCTAGAAATGAGCTTGTCCATGTTGGTCGCTCTGGGGTGTCACCTTCTTCAAGCATGGTTTTCCATTGTTCATCAGTGAGCCGGTCGTTCATTGGGTGGGTGAATTCATAGTAGCTGAAGACAGGTCCTGCACCGAGAAGAATACGGCCATCAGGGACTTTGTATGCTACAAGAGCGAGATCAACATAGCCAACGCCTTCTTCTAGGACCCTGTTGGTATTCGTATCAGTATGCACATCTGCTATCAGCGTGGTTTCTTTTCCATGGTCTTTTACACCCGTGACAATAGAGTCAAGGTTGGCTCCGAAATCTTTTATAAACTCATACTGCTCATCGGTTAACACCTGGTTTTCAAGCTCTTGGGTTGAAATTGTTATCAACTGTTCAAGGATGGCTTCGAGATCGCTGAGTCGTTGCCGTTCTGTATTGTTGAGTACATTGAGATTGTCAAGTCCTGCACGTGTCATTTCTGTGAGTGCACGTAGACGCTCATAGAATTCAGGAACGGGTTCTACGTAGCCGACTATGTCCTGTTCTACCGGTGGGAGGCTGGTAGCTCGAGGAGTATAACTTTGTTTCCCATAGAGGATAGTGTCATGACGGAGTTCTGTCCATGAGGCTAAACAGGTCTGGATCTGTTTATCCTGCCATGCAGTGGTCTGCATAAATGTTGGATACAGTTCACTGTAGTTTCCAAGGAGTGATGTAATCGTGTATATCCAGCTGAAATACAGGTTACGATGCCATTCAGTGGTGTTCAACGCTGAGAAATTAGTGGATACCTGCTGTAGCTGTTGATCATAACGAGTGTAACTGGTATCTCCTTCTTCAGCGAGAATATCATAGGCTCGCTGTGAGCCAAGGACGCTTAATACATCTAATCCATGTGGGAACACCCGCAGACCAGAATCATAGGTAAATGGTAAGTGATCCATATCTCCGGTGTATGATCCCACCGTGGGGAACACCAGCTGTTGGAACATATAGGAATCCGGGATAAATCGCTGTCCGATAAATCGCATACCCTTGGTTTTAACCAGGATTTCAGAGAGCTGCTCCGGGGAAAACGGTGGATCTAAGGCAATGTTGCCGGTGCCACCATATATTTGTGGATTACGCAATAAAGCAAGCTGTGATTTCAACTCAAAAAGCATGGTTTCATCTGCTAACAAGGTTGCATTAAAGCTGTTTCCAAACACGTGGTGTACTGCATCGAGGTATTCATACGGGGTTAAATCATCAGCGGTTCCCACAAAAAACGAAGTAACCGTGTAAATTCTATTCCAAAGATCAGATGCTACCTCATCCTTAGTTGTAGTGGTTGTTGGCAGTAACGAGGCGATACGTGCGGCTTGAATAGTGGCAATACGTGCATCATATGCGCTCACAATGTCGCTTTCCCGGAGAAGAAAGGTGATACGGCCGTACCACATGAGCGTTTTAAAGTAACGTTTCAACGTTTCAGATTGTGTATAATGCCCCCGTGGGTTGTATTGAGAGTAATCTTCTTTATACTGAAAAATCGGGCTTACGTCAAAACCACTATGTGCTTCTATTAATGCTACCTCAGCTGCTACGTCATCT
>CAZRMY010000118.1:0-6018 GCA_964601295.1 uncultured Thermoplasmatales archaeon
GGCTCAGCAACCGATATATGCTTCCCGCATTTCTGCGCCAGTTTCACCACAAAACTTGACAGATCGTCTTCATCTTTAAAAGAGACATTACTTTTTAATGACCCATATTTTCTATGGTATAAAAACAATGGGGAGTCCGCACCATCACAGGAGATATCCTCTATATTAGGATCTTTCATTAATGGCTCTAGTTTACCCAACCCTAATGCATCTTTTTCAAGGAAATAAACAACTTTTTTCCGAGATTCATCTGAGATGTTTATGTTGTATTCTTGTATTACCTGTGTCACCAGATTTTCCAGGTATTTTTCTTCGCCTTTTTCTTCTAATTCAAAAGGCTCAATACTCAACGCGTTTAATGAACCTTTAATGAAATGCAACATTTGTTTTTCATCATCTGTAAGATTTATTTCCACGAGGAAGTAGCGTTTATCAAAGCTGTCTTTTTCACGTAAAACCTCGACATATGAAAATGGGTCTTCCAAGGAATAAAAATCTAATTCCTCCCAGTGATTTTTTGAGAATCCAAGCTCTTCTAGAGAAATATTTTTAACCTGAAGGCTTTCTTTGGGTAATTCTATTTCACCGCCTTCTTGGATTTTAGATATATCTATTTCAGGGTTTATATCTTGATCAACAGGTATCTCAGGTGTACCAAATTCCACCTCATTTTTATCATCAAAAGCAGTCTCCGTTTCATCGAAAAATACATGTTCGACGCCTTCTTCTTCACCGGGTGTAAGTGATGCTGCTTTGAAGCTTTCTTTGTTTTCGGTGTCTTCTACAAAGAGTTTTTCTTTTTCATGTAGCGCAGGTTTCCCGGAGGGTTTTTTTGCAATATCATCTAAAAGATTTTCTGTTTTCTCGTCAGTTTTTTCTTTGACAACCGGTACCCCACGTATTTTTTCGTTGAGAAGATCTTCTTCCTCTTTAGTTATATCATCTGATTCCGGGATGTCTTCAACGTGAAACATGGGTTGAGTGACTGCGTGTTCCTGCTCCTGCAGGTGTTCATCTGATTTTTCAGGTTTTTGTTTGCTAGAAGTTTTATGTTTTTCTGCTAGCTCAGTTGCTTTTTCTGCTACAATTTCTTCTTCATCGATGTTCTCTTCTTTTTCTTTAGAGATTTGTTTAATTTGCTTATCTATTAATACCGATTCTTTTTCATCAGGTTCTGCAACCGGTGATGCTTGGGTTTCGAAAGATTGATTTAAAAACTGGTTAATTTTTTCCTTCTCTATCTCTTCTACAGATGCATCTTTTTTGCCAAATGTATCGTGATGTTCAGCGAGTTTGTGTGCTTTTTCTGCGATTTTTTCGTCGGTTTTTTTATCCTGAGTATGATCTGCACTTGATTGTATGCGTTGGTCTAGCATATCTGATTCATCAGATGTGATTTCATCTTGTAGTTCTGCGTGTGTTTCTTCAATGTTAATGTGATCAGGGTATTTTTCTTGTAATGTTTTTATGTCTAAGGGCTCTGTGTTTTGGTCTGACAAAGCTTCTTTTTGTTCTACATCGGTGGGTTCTTTTTTGCGGGTGAATAATTTTTTTCGTGGTTTATCTGTTTTGTTTTTCTCAGTGCCATCAGTGGAGATTTCATCTGCGGAAGGCGGTGGCGCTTGTTGCGGTTTAGGGGGCTCTGTTAATTTTTTTTCTTTGGATAAAGTTTTTTTGTGTGTTTTTCCAAATGAAACATGCCATTTGGTTTTCGCTTTAGGAGGTTTTTTGTTTTCTGTGGTTGTGGGTGATGTAGAACGTGGTTTTTGATCCCCCTGTTGTGGGATAAAGGGTTCTTCGCCGAGTTTTTCTCGGGCGGTAGATATTATTTCTTCGCTAAATGGTGAGTCATCTTTGTGGTCTTTTTTGTTTTTTTTCTTAAGATAGTAGATTTGTTGACTGTGCTTTTGTATCGGGGAAAACGTTGCTGTGTTTAGTGAGTTGGGTGTTTTTTTGTTGTTAGAAAATGAGTGTTTTGTGTTGTGGTAGAGGTGTTTGTTTTGTTGTATGAGTTGGTCTACTTTGTGTTCGATTTCTTGTATAGTCTCAGTTTTCTTAGAGTTTGGTGGTTGTTTGGTGGGTGTATCACCTTGTTGTGGATTTGACGCCAAGATACTCCTCCTCTTAGGTGCATATCCATGGTGGGAAAATGATCGGTGTGTTGGGTGTATTGGTTGTTGAGAATAGTTGTGTTGGGGTATAGTATGTAATGTGATATTTTTCTCCTACCATCCGCATCCCATCGCTTTATTTTGTGGCCGAGTTGTAGTTGAGATGACCTAATGTACTTTAATTAGGAAGTAGTATTTTTTGGTGGGTGCATCTCATCTTTCTTTCGGCTTGTTTGATATGGGTTAAACTGTATTTATATCTTTCTTTATGTTTGGTATTGGTGTGTATAGGGTTGGTTGTTTTTGGGGTGGTTAATTTTTTTTGATGTATGCTAATGTTACGAGTATACCTAGTATGAGGGGAAAGAGTAGGATGTAATAGATAAGGGGTATTCGACGGAGGTATGTGATAATGTCGTATCCGTTGAGGTAGAGTATGATGCTGATTACAAGGAGTATTGGCAGGGCGAGTATGAGAAGAAGGGGGAGGGCTTCTCGGTTCATGGTTTCTGTGCTCCATCCTAGGGTTTGGAGGATTTATGTGTTAGTTTATCCCGTGGGTGTTTTTTAGGTTTGTGTACACCCATGTTGCAGGGTATGCGTTTTTTTTTGAAGAAAAATCTTTAAAGGGGAAGCTGTTTCCGGCTTACCAGGTGATTTACAGTATGTCTGATAGAGTTCGGGTCATCATTATGGGTGCTGCAGGTCGTGATTTTCATAATTTTAATGTGTTTTTTCGGGATAATGCTGATTATGAGGTAGTGACGTTTACGGCAACGCAGATCCCTGATATTCATGGTCGGAAGTATCCGGGTGAGCTTGCAGGTAAATTGTATCCTAAGGGTATACCCATTTATGCAGAGGAGCAGGTTGCTAAGTTAATCCAAGAGGAGAATGTTGATGAGGTGGTGTTTGCGTATAGTGATCTGCCGTATCAATATGTGATGAATCGGTCAGCGGTAGTCAATGCTGCTGGTGCGAATTTTGTGTTAATGGGTACCAAGGAGACGATGTTGGCTTCTAAGAAACCGGTGATTGCGGTAACCGCGGTTCGTACCGGGTGTGGTAAATCTCAGGTTTCCCGGTGTATTTTTGAGATATTACGTAGAAAAGGTGTGCGTGTGGCGTCTATTCGTCATCCGATGCCGTATGATAAAGATTTATTGATGCAACGGGTGCAGCGTTTTGCCTCGTATGATGATTTAGATCGATATAATTGTACCATTGAGGAAAGAGAGGAGTATGAGCCCTATATTGATATGGGCGGTATGATTTATGCAGGGGTTGACTATGAGGCGATCCTGCGGGATGCTGAGAAAGAAGCGGATGTGATTATTTGGGATGGAGGAAATAATGATTTCCCGTTTATTAAACCGGATTTATGGGTGACGATTGCTGATCCGCATCGGGCGGGTGATGAACTCGCGTATTACCCGGGTGAAGTGAATGTTCGAGCTGCGGATATTTTGATTATCAATAAGGTGGACACGGCTGATGAAAAAGATGTTGCTACCGTGGAAAAAAATATTCGTACGGTTAATCCAAAAGCACAGATTATCAAAGGTATCTCCGCTATTTCCATTGAAAATGAAATGCAGCTGAAAGGGAAAACGGTGCTTGTAATTGAGGATGGACCAACGGTTACCCATGGCGGTATGCAGTATGGGGCGGGAACTGTTGCAGCTAGGCGAAGTAACGTCAAAGAGATTATTGACCCCCGTGACTCAGCAGTAGGATCAATCGTTGATACATTTAAAAAGTACCCGCATTTACGTAACGTGTTACCTGCAATGGGCTATGGTAAGAAACAAATAAACGAGTTACAAACAACCATAAACAATGTGAAATGTGATGTTGTAGTGAGTGGGACACCGATTGATATCACTCGAGTGTTATCCGCGAATAAACCGATTGTTCGAGTAAAGTATGATGTTGACGATAAAACAGCTAGGCAGCTGGAACAAAGTGTTGATAGCTTTTTAGAAAACATAGATACAAATATAAAAGTGTAGACCAGTTATTCAGCTGTTAGCCGTCTACCAATTTGAGCAAATTGTGCTAGCAGTGCCTCCAATTGTAGATGCTGGTTGCTCCCTTGCACCATGCGGAATTCTGTATCGCCGGTGCGGTCAACAAGCTGCAGTTTAAAATCATCAGGTATCGTGAGATCAAAAATGGTTTTATGGATTTGCTGGATGATATCCTCTCCGCTGAGACCGTATTTGATGAGCAAATCATAGAGTTGATTTCGCGCGGTCATAAAATTCCCGGTAAGTGCGGTGTTGATAAGTTGTTTAATATCCTCCGGTTTGGCTGTAGCAGTGGTCTCATAGAGTAACTCCGCGGTAATCTTTTTGTCTAATGATGCGGCAACCTGTAAGGTGTTTAACGCTTTGCGGAGATCCCCACGGGAGATAAAAATCAGTGTATCTAATGCTTCTGGGGTGACTTGAAGTTTTTCTGCAGAGGCTATTCTCCGGGTGAGTTTTTTGACATCATCAGGGGTAAGCGGTTTAAATCTGAATATCGCGCATCGGGATTGAATAGGCTCAATTATTTTTGATGAATAGTTTACAGAAAGTATAAACCGGCAGATATGACTATAACGTTCAATGGTTCTGCGAAGTGCTGCTTGTGCATCAGGGGTTAAGGCATCTGCTTCATCAAGAAAAATGATTTTAAAAGAGGAATTACCGATAGGTGCGGTACGAGCGAAATCCTTGATTTTCCCACGGATTATACCTATACCACGTTCGTCACTAGCGTTTAACTCATGAAAGTTTTGTTGCCATGTCGACTGAAAGAGTTCACGAGCTAAGGCTAATGCTGATGTTGTTTTACCGGTTCCTGCAGGGCCAGCAAATATAAGATGGGGAACGTTTTTTGTATGCACATAGGCCTTGAGCCGTTCGACAATTGCTTGTTGACCGATGAGATCATTGAGTTTTTTGGGCCGATATTTTTCTATCCAGATGTCATGCATGGAATCAGAGGGAGGTAATGTGTTTAGGGTGATTAATGTTTTTTGTGTGGTATTTTGTCAGCATTGGTATTTTTACAAGCAAACTTTAAATAATATATTGTCAAAAGCTAACACGATACAATATATCACAGAAGAGGGTACAGACGATGAACAAAAAAACACAAAAAGAACTCACCACCATCCTCATACTGTTCACTCTCATAAACATCCCCTTTATAATAACCGGACGGCTCATCGGCTTCCAGGCACTCATAGACACCTTCAACCACCCAACCGGATACCAATACCTCAAACTCAACCAACAAACCATGACCCAGCAAAACCTCAACAACATGCTTATCCTACAAAAAACCACCCACCCTGATTTCACACTCAACCCAAAAGACACCATATTATATATCAACAACGACGGCGACGTCGCACTTGACACAATACACACAATCACCACACATGGACCACTCACCCAAATATACCTAAAATCCAACAACCCCACGAATCAAAAAAACACCATACACAACGAATATATCCTCGGAAAAGTCCTCACCACCGTCGACAACAACCCACTCACCACCCTCTCACTAACCATCTGGGATGAAACCATCCACCATCTCAATATCCACTCCATTCTTAACAACTAAACCAGCAATTTTTTCATAACACATAATAAGATTATTTAAGGGCATTCTGTTACCGGTGTACGGGGCAGATATGAACCTTATACCCAATACACCGCACAAACAAAAAATGCTACAACACATCCAACTAACACACATCGACCACCTCTTCAAAGACATCCCAAAAAAAATCCAATTATCACACTTACATCTACCCGCTAGCAGCTCACAACAAACAGTTGAAAGACACCTTCGCAGCATCAGTAAAAAAAACCAATCTTGTTTAGATCACCCCTGTTTTCTCGGTGGC
>CAZRMY010000119.1:0-3664 GCA_964601295.1 uncultured Thermoplasmatales archaeon
GGTAGCCATTGCTATGGTTATGTCTGCTATGGTGGTCTTAAATGAGGTAACCGATTTTAAGTTGGTATCTACTGTTCAAGCAACCGGAGAGGTGACAAATGACGGTTCCACCACTGGTGGACTTACCTGTGGAGAGCTCATTACCTTTAAGGTTAATGATAATTTGTTGACATACGATGAAGACTACGCGCTTGGTGTATGGAATGGTTCTGCATGGATTAAACTTGAGGAAGGAACAGCTGATTACCATGGTGATATTGAAATTGAATTTCATGTTCCTTGGTGGGATTTACTTGGTCAGAATCCTATTGGTGCATGGAATGTTAGATTGTTTAGTAACACTACTGCAGCGACAATGGATACAGACGCTCAAAAAAGTGACAATGTTACCTTAACAATTGGTAATATATTTGATATCACATTCTACGAATACAATGGATCTAATTGGGAAATTAATCATTTAGCCTTTAATAAATCCTATTCAGTAGGAAACAAGTTTAAAGTTGAAATCCGGAATTATACTGGTGATACATATAATACTGGGGATTGGGATGATTTAGAGGATAGTACTTACACATACGACTATAATATATATTTACCTGATGGGACAGAAATTAGTACATGGGGCGAGGATTCGCAAGATAGTGACCATATGAATGTGCTTCCAACTGGTGTAGCTGGTACAGGTTATTTTGATGGTGATAACTATGAGACTTTCTACTGGGTAAATGTATCGCAACATGGATCTGCTGGTATTTATTCGAATGTTTCACTTCCATGTAAACTAACTGTTTCAGAGTATTCAGGCAATGCAATCCCAGATAACATTGTTTGGGGTGATCAGAACATTGACTTTGATATTAAGCTTGAGGATGGTAAATCAACACCTCAATTGATTGATGATAGTAATGATTATGTTGCTGGGTATCAGATGGCTGTCTATGCGCCTAGTAATGGTGGTTTTACTCAAGTAAACACTGGTGATACTGTTGAGGGATGGTACAGTGTAAATGATATAGATACAGATGATTATAGCGCAGGTACGTGGTATGTTGGTACCATGGAAACTGGATCAGCTTCATATCGTCTTCGTGAAACTGAACCAGAAAAAGCAGCTGGACTGCCGCAAAATTTCATTCCATATCTAGAATTTGAAGTAGCAACATATGATAACGTAGATGTCGACTTTAGAAACTCAGATGATGTTATTTCAGGTTTTGATCAAACTATTAATATCTCAGTTGATAATGAATCAGGAATTACCTTTATCGGTGGAACTAAATATTATGCATCTCTAAGCTCTCAAAATTTCCATATAACCGGTTTGAAAGCATGGAATTCAACCGCTAATGTCGCTTATGATGATGACGATATTGTACCTATCAGTGAGTTTGATTCTGTTTCAGGTGTAACAAGGACTAGGCTTACTGATTCTAGAGCATATTATGAGTTTACTTATCACTTTAATGAATCAGGAACTGCAACTGTATTAGTGAGTTATCCCGGAAACCAAACACATATCGAAGGACAAGATTCAAAATATAGTGATACTTATAACAATGAGAAACTACTGCCAAACTGGATCGGAGAAACAACATTTGATGTTGCTTCACCTGGTAACCTGAATATGGTAGTGAGAGGAACTATGCCAAGTGCTGTAGATGTTGTTGCATCTGGAACTGGTTATGTCAATCAATCCCAACGCTTCATTATTGATTTCTATGGTTCAGATAGCTCAGAACGAGTCAATGCTACATTGCATGTCAGCGGTTGTGGCCTTGATTTCACTATAGAAGAAGATGACACTATAGCAGGTAATGAATATCTTTCAGATGAAGGTAACGGCTGGTATGAAGTCAAACTAGAACCAAAAATCGGTGGTACATTATCTCTCACCGCTACCAATGGTACCGATACAGATTCAGCAGACTACACAATTGAGGGATTAACCGGCAGTGTCACAACAGCAACTGGCGATGACCTTGAAGTATCGGTCAATCATCAAGAAAAAATAACCGTTGAAGTCAAATCTCAAAATGGATATCCAATAGAGACCGCAGATGTTTATTTAACCCTTTTTGATGAGAACTGGGTTAAACAAGGATCAGGTAAAATAAATAATAGTAACGACGACGATTTAGCGGGAACCGATGGTATCTATGAGTTTCTTCCAGATGAAGATGATATCGACGAGATTGGATACATTGTCTGCGCAGCAAGCTCAGGCACTCTTTGGATGTATGATGTCGTTGAAATCGCACCAGTACATGACATTGATGTCTCTATTATTAACCCCGCGGGTGCAGCAAATCAAACGTTGACTGTTGGTATTGATGATCAAACATTAGAAATCCGTATAAAGGATCCAGATGGCAACGTTCTTGAAGGCAGTTCTGGCGGCAACCCAACAGTAACCGGTTACTTAATAGATGAAGATCACGATAAAGATGATCCCCTACAAACCTTGACATTTGAACAAAAATCCGCTCAAGACAAATGGGTTCTTGACACCTCTGGCGACAACTTCCCCTACAAAGCTGGAACTCTTCTCATCGAAGCAGTCAACAACACCGGTGGAGCAGAACATGATGGAAACATATCAATACCTGTCGAATATGCTACCGTAACATTCTCACCATCAGCAGCAATCGCAGGTATCGCAAAAAAGAATCTTACCGTCGAGCTCACTGTAACAGATGCATTAGGTAACCCACTGGAAGAAGGAACAGATGTCTACCTTAACCTTAATGATGCTACTGATACCGTTATCGACAGCAGTGACAACCCAGTTGAATTGGATGAAAACGGTCAAGGTGAATTTGAAATCGATGAAATCGGCGATCTCAAAGGCGCAATCAATGTCACCTTCCAAGGATACTTCACCAGCTATGGAGGTAACATGACCAGTGGAGAATTTGTCATAGACTTCCCAGATTTCGCTATCAGTCCAGACACCATTTCAACTGAGCTCAGCTCAGCAACAATAACCGTTACCGCAACAGACTTCGATGGAGATCCAGTATTCGGTATCAACATCACATTCAGACCTTCCTTTGGTAGATCTATTGAAGTACCTGATCCAGTTATGACTGATACAAATGGACAAGCAGTATTTGACGTTGTACCACTATCTAGTGGAAAAGCAAATGTTACTATAGAACAAGGATTACAGTGGACAACAGCTGGTTACACCGTAAATACTACCGTATATACCGACGATGTGTTAACCATTACCCGTCAAGTACTCAAGGTAACAGTATCACCTACCAAAGTGTACGATGGAGACACTTTTACCGTGACAGTAACAGACGATGACGACCCTGTTCAATATGCAGATGTCACCTTTGCGGGAACCACGGTTTCTACCAACGCTGATGGTGAAGCAACCTTTACCGCTGAAGATCCCGGTGTGGACTCCTATGAATACACTATCACTGTAGAAAAAGAAGGATTCCCAGATGTAACCACAACAATCCTAGTTATAAAATCCTACCAGATTACCATCAGCGGACCTGCATCCAACCCAGGGGCCAACGAGCAGTTCACTGTCTCAGTAGTTGCTAAGGGCAGTGGTCTTGGTGGCGCAACTGTCACCTTCGAAGGCACTACACGAACCACGGATAACGACGGAAAAGCAACTTTCACCGCACCTGCTGAAGAAGGG
>CAZRMY010000119.1:3674-5550 GCA_964601295.1 uncultured Thermoplasmatales archaeon
TACTATGACGGCTACCTTCGATGATCCTAAATACCAGGATGGAACACTCGAAATTACCGTTGGTGGTGGCGGAACACCCGGATTCGAAGTACTAACACTGCTTGTAGCACTTGGAGTAGCATTTATACTCCTCAGACGCAGACGACACTAAAAACAACGCTCTAACTTAGAGGGATACTTCCCTCTACACACTCTTTTTTTTATTATTTCTGCTTTACAAACATAAAATTATATAATTCATTCTTTGTTTATCCGTTTACTTGGAGTGATTCTTATTGAAAATAACTATACTACTGCCAACTATTAACGAAGAAGAAGGTATTGGTAAAACTATTGATTCGATACAACAACATTATTTCAAACAACAACAGTGGGAACTTGAAATACTGGTAATCGACGGTAATTCAACTGATAGAACCAAAGAAATCGCTCAAAGCAAAAACGCAAAAGTACTCATAGAAAAACGAAAAGGCTACGGTCGTGCATATAAAACTGGAATCACACACGCAAAAGGTGACATTATTGTAACGGGTGATGCAGATGCTACCTATCCCTTTGATAAAATACATCTTTATATCCAACAACTCATTGACGATTACCTCGATTTCATCACCACTGATCGATTCGCTGATCTAACACCCGGGTCTATGACTATCAAACACCGCTTTGGCAACCTCATTCTAGCATTGACTTTACGGATACTTTTTTTTATTAACATTAAAGACTCCCAATCGGGAATGTGGATATTCAAAAAAAACGTATTGAAGCACATCCAACCACTTGAAAAATTTGATGATGGTATGCCGTTTTCTGAAGAAATCAAAATAGAGATGTTCAGCTCAAAAAAAGTAAAAGCAAAAGAAATCCCTTCTGCACTGTATATTAGAAAAGGAGATGTAAAACTTCAGAGTTTTGCTGATGGCTGGAAAAACCTTAAATTTTTATTTAAAAAACGTGTATCAAAATAACAAATAATGTGTATAGTAGGATATATCATGGATATGCTTATGGGATTATGGTTTTTTCTCATCGGAATCGTAATTGGGATTATTATTGGTATTATTGTAGTAGAAAAAACCACGTTACGTTCATTACGAAAACAACTCCAGGAGATAAAACTACAACCAGATTACAATCAAAATGCTGATAACACCCATGATTCGGAGGATCTTTATTTAGATGAACCTGAAGATAAAGAATCAGATTGAAGCTCTAACTCTGAAGTTTGGTAATACACTTGATAAAACCCTTATTTTAACGCTTCAACTTTACCACTGTAGAAATCACGATCCGGGCTCAATAACTTAAACACCTCTGGGGAAATAGCTGGCTTACCCTTAGCGATTAATGATGACAGATTTAACCCGACACCGGGTCCCATCATAAACCCCTGGCCACACATGCCAACACCTAAGAACAAGCCTTGAACACCATTAGGTTTTCCCACCACGGCCACACCATCCGGTGTCATGGGGTATAAACCACGCCAAATACGACGGATTGTTAAATTTTTTAATCGAGGGATAAGATCCACTAATCGTTTTGCTATCACCGGCATAAACTCAGAGGTTGATCGACGATCAGTTCCCTTGATTTTTCGTATAGGCGTATAGCAGAAAATAATCTGACCTTCCTTGTTTTGACCAAAATAAAAATTCGCGGTTTTTCCTTCAAGTCCTGGTCTGAGATCAACGACTAATGGATCAAGAAATGGTTTGACCGGCGCGGAAATCCCTGCTTCATGACTATCAGGATTAACCGGGATATCCAGCCCTGCCATAGCACAAATAGCGGATGCATTGTCACCCGCAGCATTCACTACTGCATCTGCAGTATATGTTCCTTTGGTTGTTTTCACCCCGGTTATTCGTAGATT
>CAZRMY010000120.1:0-5494 GCA_964601295.1 uncultured Thermoplasmatales archaeon
CGTGTATGTAGTAAATGGCCTGCGTATAGATCAGCTAAAGAATGCGTTGCTAAATCAACCTTTTGATGGTACAAAAATTCTTTTCTAAAAAAAGCAGTATGATCACATAGTATTGAAAAAGTTAGGCTTCTTCTTTTTTCCCAAAGATGTTATCGACCATCCACTGGGGATCAAAGGGAATCTGGTCATCATATTCCTGACCCACACCTATAAAGAGCAATGGTTTACCGATGGTATACGCAATCGATAACGAGCTCCCCCCTTTAGCGTCGGTGTCAACTTTAGTGAGAATAACACCATCAATACCAACCGTTTCATTAAATCGCTTAGCCTGTTCCACTGCGTCATTACCTGAGAGAGCATCACCAACGAAAATAATCAAATCTGGTTTAGCTACTCGTTTAATTTTTGCCATTTCATCCATTAAGTTATAATTAGTCTGCATGCGACCTGCGGTATCCAAAAGCACTACATCTTTATGTTTTGCTTTTGCATGTTCAATGGCATCATACGCAACTGCTGCAGGATCAGATTTTGGGCCATGTTTTATGATTTTAACATTCAATTTCTCTGCATGAATACTCAGTTGTTCAATAGCACCCGCCCGGAAGGTGTCACCAGCGGCCATCACACAAGTTATTCCTTTTTGTTTTAGATAACGAGCCATTTTAGCAATGGACAACGTTTTACCCGTGCCATTGACCCCGATGAACATGATAACTATGGGTTTCTGTTTTTTTTCTAGGAAAGTATCAAAATCAAAATCATTTGCTTGTAAGACATGGGCGATAGAGTTTTTCAATACTGTTTCAACGAAATCACTTATTTTTGAGCGAACGAATGAAACATTACGTAGTTCTTCTTTGATATCTCTTTTGATTGATTCAATAACCGAGTAAGCGACATCTGATTCTAGTAATCCAACTTCGAGTTCCCATAGCAGATCATCAAGTTTTTCTTCGCTGATCATTCGGGAGGTTTTCTTATCGGTTTTAACGAGATCTTCGATGCTCCGCCGGGTTTTTACTACATGTTGTAGCTCAGCCTCGATGCTTTGTTCAAGCTGTTTGTCTGTTTGTTCATCTTTTTGTCGACCACGTGCTCTTTTTCGACGGGGTTTTCGTTCTTCTTTAGGTTTAGCTGGAGGTGTTTCTGGTTTAGGTTCTGGTGTTTCTTCAGAGGGCTTAGCAATCTCTTGTTGTTGAGGGGACGTCGGTGGTTTTTTCTCAGATGGTGGGGGGGTAGCTGTTGGTTTTTCTGGTTCCTTTTTGTTTTCGGTTCCCTTGGTTTTCTCTTCTGTTAACTCGGATTCAATTTCTTGCTCGAGTTTATCTTCAAAACGTTTCAGCTTTTTTTTCAAAAACTTGAACATATTTTTTGTCCTTTACAACTAGGTGGTATACTCTTTTTTTATCGGTTACCCATAAGTTCCTGGGCTTTCTGTGAAATCTCTGATACCTCAGTTTGAAGTTTTTGCATCATCGATTGAAGGTGCTCTTGGTTTCGCTGTAATTCTTCGATACGTTTATCGATTTTTTTGATGGCATCCTTGTTGCTTTTTTCCATTACATATCCTGCGCCAATGTCAAATAATACTGATTTAGTGTTAGAACATGATGCGGGAAGAAAGGTGCCACCACCGATAGGCACCATCATTTCAGTAGTGTGTTCCGTGTTTTGTAAGCTTTCAATAGTTAATTTAGCCTTATTGTATTCAGCTAGAGCAAATTGAACATACTGCATTTGGTATTCAACTGAGTTTATTTGCTCTTTGTAATATTCTATTAGCGTGAGATATCGAGTGACTTCTTGATCATCGGTCATAACGAAATTACCTCCATTAAAGGGATTGTGCTAGGGGGTTAATGGAAAAACATGTTATTAATGTATTTCCTGTATGTGTCATGTACGCCTAGGTGTATATATAAGCAGTAAAAGATGGAAAAATATTATGTTTTTGATGATATATGGCTAAAGGTTTAAAATGTACGATGTATTAAGGATAATGGTGAAAGAGGAGAGAGATGGCTGAAGAACGACCTCGATGTAAAACAGGTATCAACCAGCTTGATATGCAGATGTATGGTGGTATACCTGTTGGACATACATTTCTTGTCACCGGTTCAGCAGGGACTGGAAAGACCACGTTATGTATGGAGTTTTTGTTTAATGGCGCTAAGATTGGTGAAAAAGGCATTTTTTTTACTACTATTGAAGCGCTTCCTAAAGTAAAACGAAATATGCGCCAGTATACGTTTTTTGATGAAAACTTGATTGATACAGGGAAAATCAGTATTATTGATATTTGGACAATTAGTGATCGCCTTGGTTTGGACCCTGAGCAGTATTCTATCGAGGATGCTAATCTTCTTTTTGATGTGCTTGTGGAGATAGCGCGTGAGCTTGATGCTAAACGGTTGGTCGTGGATTCTATCACCGCGTTATGCTATCGGTTACAATCACGTGAGTTAATCCGTGATTTTATTTTTAAGTTAGGGACTTCCCTTGCTGCGATGAAATGTACCACGGCTTTGACCTCTGAGATTCCGCCGCAGGTATTCCAGTATTCACGATACGAAATAGAAGAGTTTATCGCTGATGGGATTATTTATCTTGGTGATTTTGAGCGGAAAGGTGATTTACTTAGAACATTACAGATAATCAAAATGCGTGGTATCCCTCATAGTAGAACCAAGTTTGTCATGAGTATGTCTTCGCACCGTGGTGTTGAGGTAATTCCGCTTTTAAAATCAGGTAGATAGCCAGATCTAGGTGATGGACGCTGGTAAATTATTTATATGTTTGAAGAATATTACCGGTATTGTCGGTGAAAGAGAAAACCCACTCTGTGGAGGAGATAAGGGATACGGTATGAAATTTAGTAAAGAGTTTGTTGAAGGTTTAGCAGAAATATTTTTTGATCCTGAAAGTGAAGACGAAGAATTTATGAGTTCATTTGAGCCGCCAGCATTAAATTTAAACATGAAAAACAAGTTTTAACAGCGTCTCTTCAAGTAGTGCACAACTTTCAGACGTCAAAGACTTTTTATGAGTATGTTTTATGCAGAGTCGTAGATAGCATGCGAATCTACGCAGCAGCAGACATCCATGGGAAACAATATCGATTAAACCTTATGCTTAGTCATATCAAAGAACATCAGCCTGATATCGTTATTATACCTGGTGATATAACTCAATTTGGACCGGGATCTCTTGCGACCACCCTGCTTAACGAGATACCTGTTGAAACCTATGCAGTACGCGGGAACTGTGACACCCCAGAAGTGAACAATGGTATAAATGAAAGCAAGGCAACTAATCTGAGTTTAACTAGAATAACTGTACATCAGAAACCATTAGTCGGATGTGAACCTGCTGGGGATGTTGGTAACCCCTATCTTGATACATCAACGCTACAGTTTCTTGCTGAACATGTAGACTCAGAAACCATACTGGTGTCACATTTGCCCCCATATGGTATACAAGATACGATTTACAAAGGAAATCATGGCGGCAACAAAGAACTCACACACCTTATAACCACCTATACGCCCGCAGTGCTTCTCTGTGGACATATACATGAAGCACCAGGATGTACTACGTACAAGAACACGGTAGTAGTAAACTGTAGTATCGGTAAAAAAACCGAGGGCGCACTCATTGACATAACAGATAAAACCCGGGTTACAATATTAGATTAAAAAAAAATGGTTAAGATGGCACTTTGTTTGAATGAATTTTTGATGCATCCAGTCGTTTAACTGATGCATTAACATGCGGAAATGGAGAAAAGCATAGCCGGGCATGAATCTCTTTTTTAATCAAATGAGAATGAAATGTACCGCTGACTCCCAAGCCTTGTGGAGGTTTTAGTATATTTATTTGTAACGAGTTATGTCCAAGTCGTGATATCTGCCGTTGTGGTTCAATTTTACAGAACCCATGCAGCGGGACAGTTTTATCACCATTCGAATAACACCCGGATACCTCACCGGGTGATTCGCAAATAGCAAGACCATGCCAAAACTTGTTTCCTTTAAATGGTGAAATATACTCGCGTGCTGTATCCGCGGTCATCTTAAAAATCAATGAAAGCTTCTCAGTACCTTTTAATGCAACAATTTCTAATTCTGAGGGATAATAAAAATCAAACTCTCGAGCATATCTAATTTTGTTGTATCTAAAATGAACATCACAGAATTCAGTGTACTGCTTTCCATCCTTAGAAAAAATGAGGGACCCTGCAGTGGGGCCTTGCATAATCCAGAACATGATATTCCCATAAAATAAGGTCCACCCGTTATCAAACACCGCCCACACCCAATCATATCCAAGAGGATTGTTCTCTGTGCTAAATTTCAGAGATCGTGGAATACGACGATGATGATTACTCAACCACCACAAGATAAGACGACTATACGTGCCGATAGTTTTCGATAGATTTAACAGGTTTTTGAGAGGGCTACTATACGAAAAATCCCCCCATACATGCTCATAATAGCCAACACCGCGAACCGGATGGATCTCATCCTCAATAGTAATTGTACCGGTTAATCTGCATTTGGGGATAAACCCATACCGATAAAATCCTAGCCCCAATGGAAGCCATCCACCAGTGACATCCTGAGCAACCCAATGGGGGACCGATTCAGCCTGATATTGTAAATCAAGGGTTATATTATGTTTCGGATCAACAAAATGCATTTGATAATGCGGATATTTACCCGTTAACCATGACTCCTCATATGCAACATGAAAAGTATTTTTTTGTGAGCAGAGTTTTTTGGTGTCATCCCGAGAGTAAAAAACATAATGGTTATTGTGCTGTTGGTCAAAAAGCGTTATATTAACATTTGATCCAATCTTCTTTTTACTCTCAAACCATTCAACCAGAGCAGATTTAAGGCTGAACGATCGTTTATCTTTCTCTGACTGAAAGAATGCTTCAGCACACCACCATTCCATTACACACGGAAAATGTTCTCCATCATCCGCCGCGGTCCATGGGTTAAACGTTTCATAAGTCATACATGTATAAGCTGTCCTTATTTGGTAATTCTTTAAAAAACTTTCATGAAGAGAAACACACGTGAAATCTACTGGAAGTCATGCAGTCCGGTGGTTAGATAAAAAAAAAAGAATGATCTAAAAAAAAAAGTATTTATGAAAACGTAGCATTCATCAGGTAAACTACAAACATCAAAAAAACGGTGATGCCGATACAGGTAGATATCATAGGTGGAGGACTTGCAGGGCTCAGTGCAGCTATCGCCCTTAAAAAATACCGGTCATCTATTAATGTGATCGTTCATGAAAAACACAAGGAGATAGGATATAATCCTGAAGGGCGACGATGTGGTGAAGCACATTCTGTAGAACGTGAATGGGCGAAATGGCAGCCAGATATCTCTAGTGTGTTTAACGAAATACGCACAGTGATAACCTACGTGGGGGCAAAAAAACGTGTCATACATCGTCCAGCAGGGGCCTCATG
>CAZRMY010000121.1:0-1898 GCA_964601295.1 uncultured Thermoplasmatales archaeon
GCTGCCTCCAACGAGGACGTTCGTATTCATCATTTCTCCCATAGTTTTTAAGGGTGTTGTGGTATTTTAAGGTTTTGGCCATATAACTGAGGGGTTATATGCCGGTTAAAAATTTTAAAACAATCATAGAGGATATGACAATAGGTTTTATGACAAAAATAATTTTAATACTTACAATCTATAACTAGAATTATTTAAGTGATTCAATCTCACACAAAAGAAAAATACAATTCTTAGTTTATTTTAATGAAAAGTATTCATTTCTATTTTTTTGTGGCCTTGTAATGATCTATTAGTCTTTGTATAACTTCTGAATATGTTTCCCCCTTTTCTGCGATCTCAAAAAGCTGGTCTTTTACCGTACTCATAACCCTGATATTTGGCATTGTTCTATCTATTGGTTTTTTTGCTTTACTTCCTGAAGATTTTCGTACCATGCTCTATATTGTATGCAGTGCGAACTTAATAATCTAATGGTGAGTGTGCAGTGCATACATAAAGTTTATATATCTACATTGCATACACTGTATGTAATATATACAATTAGTAGATTATGGGGGATTATACATTGACAAATAAAAAAAAATTCTAAAAGAATTTGAAAAACACCTCATTGCAAACAATAAATCAAAAGAAACCATTCAAAGTTACATTCGAACCATACGACAATTACTTGATCTTATCAACAAACAACCAGAATACATTAAAAAAGAGGACATAAATAGATATAAATATTGGGCGAATGAAATCAAACAATATGATAGAAACTCCTTGACACCAAAATATTGTGCGATTAAAACATTTCTTGAATTCCTAAATGTATCAGATAAAGAAATTAAATCCTATAAACTAAATCCTCTACCAATTGAGGTAAAACCAAAAACACCTCTCACGAGACAAGAGATACAGAAACTCTTTGAAATTACCAAAGACAATCTACGCGAACATGCAATCCTCAAAACACTCTACTATTCAACCATTCGAAGTAGAGAACTTTGCAATCTCAATATTGAAGATGTAGATTTCCAGAGACAAAAACTACGAACTATAAGTAAAGGTAGCCATTACGATGAACGAAATATTCACCCAGAGTGTCTAAAAGCTATTGGTGATTATCTCGCAATACGAGAACAACCTAAAGAAGGACACGAGAAAGCGTTATTTCTCAACAATAAAAGAGAACGCATTGGGAGAACCTATCTCCATAATATGATTAAAAAATATGCTTCTCTTGCAGGGATTAACAAACGTGTCTACGCTCATCTCTTTCGAGCATCAAGTATTACTCATATGCACAACGCAGGGGCAAGCATCCCTGAGATCATGGCACAGAGTAAACACAGAAGCGTTGATACCCTGGTCAAACACTATATCTGTCCATTAGAAGAACGATACAAAGAAGTATATTTGAACACACTTTCATTTGACAACAAGACAGAAGATGTAAAAAAAGAGCTATTGAAGCATCAACAAAAACCAAAGACAATTCTCCCAGAAAATATTGAGCAAATACTAGCTCAACAGTTAGCAAATGGACTCATAACACCAGAGCTTTATATAGAAGCCGTAAGTAAGCTTAAATCTAGACATGAGAACGTAAGTGTTTCCATCTACGGATAAGAATAAATCTTACATTAGAACGTAAACAGAAAAATGAGAACGTAAGCAGTCTACAGAGAACGTAAGTCGAGGGTTTGAGAACATAAAGTGCTGGGTGTAGGCCGTAAGCCCTGTTTTGTTTTAAACGGTATTCATCTAAGCACCCTACCTTCGAGCAGTCTGAATTACTGATCCCGATATTTGGGCTTGCTCCAGGAGCAGATTGGCCGTTTCATCAAATCCACTGAAGATCTCATCACCTAGTGAATCATCGCATAATCCAGTGGCTGTGTCGTTTC
>CAZRMY010000121.1:1908-5465 GCA_964601295.1 uncultured Thermoplasmatales archaeon
AGATTGGCCGTTTCATCAAATCCTACGGAGACTTCATCACCATAACGTGAATCATCACATAATCCATAGGCTGTGTCGTTTCTGCGCCTCTGCATGGACTCTCGCCCATTCTGCTTTCACAGAATCCTGATTCAGAGCGAGCAGGGACTTTCCTCAGCCAAACACATGAAATGTGGGCCGTAACCGTTCACCTACGCCCAGCTATACGGTGATTCAATACAGTTTAGAGGTTAAAAAACTTACTGTCTAGTAATAACCATAATAATTCATAGTATAAATCCGCGTGATAATTTATAATATAGGCGCCACGGATTCTTTTTCCTCATACATTTGATTTTTGTAGAAAAGTTGTGTCTTAAGATCTCCAGATAGTGAACCAGGAAGGGTAAATGATAAATCAACAAGTTGTTTATCAAATGAATCAATAGTTGACACGGTTACCTCATCTAATACGACGCCACCTGCAGGGCCATCGATAAGCCCACGGATGATGACATCCGAGGCAACAGAACGGCCAAGGTTTTCTATCAGTACCTTCATTTTTATCGAGCGTTCTCCATCGCTTCGGGTGATAATAGACGCATTTACCCAGCTATGAGTCAACAACGGACGCCGGTCTATCGGAAACACGGTTACATTAGTCAACCCACGATATTTTTTAGGGACAAACCCAAGCTTAGTATTACTACTGGTGGCCTCAAGAAAATAATAGGAATCTATATATCGATCAACACCAGAGAGATTCTCAGGTGTATTCACGCCGACTGCCATATGATTAGGCAACCGCAACAGGGCAACCGAATACCCTAATGAGTCAAGCAAAGAGGCAAGCAGAATTGCTTTATCCTCACAGTCCCCCTGTTTATCCACTGTCATCTCAACAGGGTAGCGCGGGTATTCACAACTGGTGTCATTACGATCATCCTCAACATATGCTAACTCCTGGACAAATGATGCCACATAATTAATCTGTGCGTAATCACCTTTGCTGGCATCCTGCTGTACCAGTCTGTCAGCAAGCAGATCTACATATGTATCATCATATGGGTCAAACACATAGAACCCATAGTCATCAAGAACCCGTCGTTCAAGGCTACTATAGTACTGATACAGAAAATTAGGGTATGGCATGTCAAGTGATTGACGGGGTATATTCCAGGTGTAGGAAATACGGTCAACTGTCTCATCCATGGTTAGGTTCGTTGAAGTTTGCACGAGCCAGTTGCCCTTTTTGTCTGTGACGATGATATCAGCAAAGATACGCTCACTTGCAAGGGGCGACAGCAATGTCAACCCTGAAACAGTAACTGGGTTACCAGCTAGTACTACCTCAGGTAATAATGCCACTATTGCAGACCCTTGATTGGTAACTATTGATGCCTCCGCTGGGTATCCGGGCAAATCACCCCGGTTTAATAAGGTGCACTGTAAGCCAATTAAGGCATAATTTTTATCCTGGGTATCATACCACCAATATGGTATAATCATGGTGCAAGATAGATCAGCGGTGTCCAGCCGTTGTTTTTCTCGATATATCGATCGATCATATTTATCAAATGCTTCAATCGTGTAAGATCCCGCCCGTGGAAGCTGACGATACCCACCAAGAGGCACATACTGGGAATGCGATCCTGCGTAAAACGTACTTGAAAACAGACTTTGATCAAGGGGATCTACGACGTGCAGCGTACATGAATCTGAAGTGGTAAATTCAAGATACCAGCTAGGAAACCCGTTGTCATCAATTACTGTTGAACGCATCAGTGAAAAATCAGTGTAATCAAAATACATACATCCAGTAAACACACTACAAATCAATACTGCACAAACCGCTCCCAATCTGTATCCGTGCACCATCCAACGTCCTCATGTACCATTATTTTTCATTGACATAGTATCTATCTTACATAATCTTTTTTGCTAGACTATACGAGAAAAAATATGTGTGGTGTTAACTCTGTATAACCTTGAGTCTATCTGAGACAACTTCACCCAGTCGTTTGATACCTTCACACAGTTGATCATTAGAGGAATATGAGAAATTCAACCGCATAGAACGTCCACCACGACCGTCAACATGAAACGCTTTCCCATGCACATAAGCGACTTTTTTCTTTAATGCTTCAAGAAACATAATTTCTGTGTCAATACCCTCAGGGAATGTCACCCAGGTGAACATACCACCCTTGGGTTTATTACAGGAGTACCCTTCAGGGAAATACTCCTGGATGGACTGCATCATGATATCGCGTTTTGGTTTGTAGGTTTCAATTATTTTCATGATATGTAAATCAAGTGAGCCATTTCGCATAAACTCATCAGCAATATATTGGGTAAACGTATTGGTACATAAATCCAATGCCTGTTTACAGATGATAATCTTCCGGGTGAGCTCTTCAGAAGCAATCGTCCATGCTAACCGGAAACCAGGCGAAAGAATCTTGGAAAACGTGGACATATAAATAACAAGTCCTTCATCATCATAGGCTTTAATGGGTTTCACCGGATGCATATCATACGCGAGCTTTCCATAAGGGTCATCCTCAATGATAAGCAGATTATACTCATGGGCAATATCAATGAGTTGTTTCCGACGTGATTCAGACATCACCACGCCTGCAGGATTCTGAAACGTGGGCACCACATACACAAATTTAGGAATTATATCCTGTTGATGTAACGCCTGGATCTGTTCCTCAAGTGCATCAACATCCATACCATCACGATCAAGCGGTATCCCCAGCAGGTTAGCCTCATAACTCCGAAACGCGTTAATACCACCAAGATACGTGGGAAGCCCACATAACGCGGTATCACCTGGGTTAAGAAACAACTTACCCATCGCATCCAACGCCTGCTGTGACCCACTGGTTATCACAACATGCTCTTTACGTGCATCGATACCTTCTTTATGCGCCCGCTCAGCGATAAGCTCACGAAACGCATCCACACCCTCAGTGGTACCATACTGCAACGCCTCAGTACCATGCTCCTTAAGCACGGTCTGCGAAACATTCTGTAAATCCTGAATAGGGAACGTACTTGGGTTTGGCAGACCTCCAGCAAACGAAATAACCTCGGGATCCTGAGCAACCTTCAGCAACTCACGAATCTCAGACTTCCTAAGTTTTGCTGCTCTATCTGAATATAAACTAGCTATATCTACCATAAAAACCCACCGATATTGCCCTTCAATTCGTTGTTTATTTATATGTATTTCGTCACAAAGTAAAAAAACCCATGAGCATATACCAAAGCGTTATTTTTCAATTTTTTTACAAAACAATAACTTTCGATGCTCATCAAACGCAGGCATGGTCTCCACCGTATCCAAATCAAGGTTGAACCGATGCATAAAAAGCGCTAGTTGTTCTTCACCATTTAACACTTTCTTCCCCTTAATAAACATACAACTTACATCTTGCTCAGGAGAATCAATATCATCAACCATAGGCCTCACACTATGACAGCAGCTATCTTATAAATAAACCTTTGCATTATCTAGTAAGTGACAAAAGTTCTTGGAAGATTAAGAATCCTAATGATTGAAAAGCAAA
>CAZRMY010000122.1:0-5416 GCA_964601295.1 uncultured Thermoplasmatales archaeon
TACGAACCTTTGTAAGCTGTGCTTATGAGTCAGGCGCTCTAACCAGGCTGAGCCACCCCGACAGATGAAGAATTTACAGAGTTGTATGGTCATAGTTTATAAAAACTTTCGTAATACCATCCATATCGGCTGAGAGTATTGTTAATCCAGTGTTAATGTTTTTTTTCCTCGTAAATACACCACGGATACTGGTATATTTTTTAGTCTTCTGCGTAATTGCATGTCGTTGGTGACCACAGGGCATTTCAACTGTTTCGCAAGTGCGACAAGCGCATCATCCCCTGTTTCGTTGGTTGGTATCACCGGATATCTTTTTAGTAGTTGTATTGCTGCGTGTGCATGCCGACTGGTGGCACTGTTACCCCGGTTGTTGAGCTGATGTAGTTCGTTAATTACTGCGGAGGGAATGACAATTTGATGCTTGCCAAGGAGACGAGTGAGTTCTGCTTCTAGATCAATGGAGAATTCAAAAAGCATGAGTATGGCACTGGTATCTACAATTACTGTTTTGGCTTGTGGATTTCGCCGTATCCTATCAGATGCCATTTACCTTCGATCCTTCTGCTTACCGCGATGCGTTGGCCCTCTAAAGCGCATACCGGTAGTTTTAATTTTACTGATACCTGCTGGGAATCGGCTAGCCCGGTGATGATTCCGACAGTAGTGGCTGTTCCCACGGTGAGCATTAACGGTTCATTGGTTTTCAAAGGGTCAACATTTTTTTCTTCAATGGTTCCCACGACACGTTTCAGTAGATGCATTGTTAGATCAAATGCGTCTAATACCTCGGGTAGATGACCTGGTTTACCAACTACTCTCCCGGAGAATGAGTCAGATTTCACCCGCGAGGGATCAAGCTCAGTGCCAATCGCAAGTAACCCTCCAGTGCTGGATTCTTTAAGAGAGCGACCACCCGTAAATATTGAGTTAATTTTTGTTACGATAGGTTCCATGACTTCCCGTCCACCTGACTCTGTTTTACGACCGGGTGCTATCTCAATTTCATCACCGATTTTGATCAAACCCTGCAGCAGTGAGCCACCGATAACCCCTCCTTGAAGGTCGTTTGGTCGTGCACCAGGCTTATTTATATCAAAACTCCGTGCGATATACATCAACGGGGGTTTACTCACATCATGATCCGGTGTAGGAATATGCGTTTCCATTGCTTTGATGAGCACATCAATGTTGATTTCATGATGCGCGCTCACCGGAATAATCGGTGCGCCTTCAGCACAGGTTCCTTTTACAAACTTTTTGATCTGTTCATAATTTTTAACTGCCTCTTTCTCTGATACGAGATCAATTTTGTTTTGTACAATAATAATATTTTTTGTACCAGAGATATCAAGGGCAGTGAGATGCTCACGTGTCTGCGGTTGCGGGCATTTCTCATTGGCTGCTATCACCAGCACCGCACCATCCATGATCGCTGCGCCTGACAACATGGTAGCCATAAGTGTCTCATGACCCGGTGCATCAACAAATGATACCACACGAAGAAGCATACACGGTGTTCCACAGTGGCTGCATTTCTGTTGGGTGGTGTAACATTGTGGTTCATCGCAGGTAGGGCATTTATAAAATGCTGCATCAGCATACCCGAGCCTGATAGAAATCCCGCGTTTTAGTTCCTCTGAATGCTCATCTGTCCATTTTCCACTGAGACGCTGGGTAAGCGTTGTTTTTCCATGGTCGACATGACCGATCATACCAATATTTACCTCAGGTGCTTTTGAAAACGCCATTTATTGCTCCTCTTGTTTGCCTTCTTTTTTCTCCTCAGATGACTTTTCTTCTGCTTTTCCTTTAGATTCTGATGATTTAAGGATTTGTTCGATGGGTTTTGAACTGTATTTGGTGACTTTCATATTAATTTGGACAACATCTTGGTTGATACTGTTGCCACGAACTGTTTTTTTTATTCGTTTTCCATGTTCATCTGGATGGCATCCTTTGCTTTCACTGAGGAGTAGCCGCCTGCGTGTCGCACTGGAAAGATCTGGTTTCATAGGAAATCCATCTTTATCTGTGCCTCCGGTGATGTGAAGTTTATATCCTGGGAGTGAGATGAAAATACCGTCGACTTCGTCACCGATTTTTTTTCCTATAAGTGAGTTTGCATGATGTCCGGTAACGGGTATTTGATATGATTTTCCTTTTTTGGTGTCGTTTACCACTACTTTGAAGTCTACCATTCTGACTGTCTCCTTTGGTATCGAGTTTTCTTTTTTTTTGTAACCCTGATTTTTTTGGGTAATACCAGTTATCTTTTAATAACTTATTGCTATTAAAAGTAGAGTCAGAATATCCAGAATGTTATTTTTTTGGGGTTCTCCGAGGAGCATCTCAAAAAGCATATAAGGGTAAAGTGTATACCAAGTCGGTTACCGTCTAATGTGATATATTTGTGTGATTGTTATGTATAAGATGGTTAAAATTGCTGACACTGTGCGTATTCCACCTGAGAAATTTGGAGATGATCTCAGTAAAGTCGTTGAGCAGGCAGTCCAGGACACGTTTGAAGGGACTGTGCGTAAAGAACATGGGGTTATCGTCGCAGTTGATAAAGTAACTTCTTTAGGATCCGGTATTGTGATCCATGGTGATGGTGGTATGTATCAGAAGGTCGAGTTTGAAGCGTTAACCTTTGCTCCGGTGTTGCAGGAGATTGTTGATGGCGTTGTCTGTGAGATCGTGGAGTTTGGTGCATTTTGCCATATTGGCCCGTTGGATGCCTTGATTCATATGAGTCAGATTATGAATGATTATGTCGAGGTCGATGCAGAGAGTGAACGGATTACAGGTAAGGAAAATAAGCTGGTGTTAAAGGTTGGTGACCCGGTTCGTGCACGTATTGTTTCAGTGAGTTTAAACGAGTTGTCCGCTCGTGAGAGTAAGATTGGGTTGACCATGCGTCAGCCGGCATTGGGTTGTCATGACTGGATTTATGCTGAAGAGAAACCTGAGACGGAAGAAGCTAAAGAGAAAAAAGGTAAGAAAAAAAAGAAAAAGAAGGGTAAAAAGAAATGAAGAATATTCGTGCCTGTAAAAATTGTCATTTGCTCACCGAGAAAGATGTGTGCCCGGTGTGTTCGTTGCCCACAGCGAAACGCTGGAGTGGCTATGTTATTGTGCGTGATCCCGCGCATTCGCAGATTGCCCAGGAGATGAAGATCTCCCGTCCAGGTAAATACGCGTTAAAAGTCCGGTAGACGTTTTTTATGTATGTGTTGCCTGATAACCTTCGTGAAGAGCTGCGTAAACCATTAGGTGCGCTGGTTTCTGAATCAGAGCTTTTCAGCTTACTTCATGATACTTCCCGGGTTGTGTCAGTAGGGGATGTGGTGACATATACCGTGCTGAAACATGATATCGTACCGTTTGTTTGTGTGGTTGATTTTGTGACAAAACGCTCTCAGTCGTCCGCGGAAATACAGAAAAAAATACGTTTGGTATCAGGGGAGCATCTATCTGTTGTCAACCCTGCGGGTATGATTTCTGATGAGTTGTGGAACACGATGAAAACCGTGTATGAACACCCGGAAAACGCGCCGTATTGCATTGAAGTAGATGGTGAAGAAGATCTTGCTGCGCTTGCCGCTATTTATTTAGCCCCTGCAGACGTAACAGTAATATATGGAATGCCGAATAAAGGGGTCGTTGTAGTTCCAGCTACCGATAAGAATAAACACAAAGTTAAGGAATTCCTGGATAGAATGTGATGTCCTATGGAGATAGAGATACAATCAAAGGCCAAAAACCCGTTACTTAATCGAACTGAAGTACATTTTGTTATTCATCATGAAGATGAATCGACGCCGAAACGTGAGCTTGTGCGTACAGAGCTTGCAGATCAGCTCAAGGTAAAAAAAGAGCATGTGCTAGTTGATTTTATGCGATCAAGCTTTGGGCTTCGTGAAACCAACGGGTATGCAAAAGTGTACTCCTCAGGTGAGCAAGCAAAAAAGGGTGAACGAACGTTTATTTTAAAACGCAATCACTTGATTGGTGGGGAACCCAAAAAGGAACCAGAAAAGAAACCCGCTGAAGAAAAACCAGCTGAACAGAAACCAGCAAGTGACGATGAAAAACCCACTGAAACCACGCCATCCGAAGAACCTTCCAAAGACGAATCCTCAAAAACATCATCCGAAGAAAAACCAGAGGAAGAATCCGCTAAGCCACCCGCTGAAGAACCCGCAAAAGAAACACCCAGTGAACAGGAATCAGAGCAAGCCAAACCAGCATCAAAAGAAGAAAAAGAGACAGGAAAAGAAGAAAAGAAGGAATAAGTTATGAAAAAAATTGAGATTTACCAGATAGAGGGAAATAACATAACACGAAAACGCCGTCATTGTCCACGTTGTGGCGATGGTGTATATCTTGCGGAACATAAAAACCGGGTGAGCTGCGGAAAATGTGGTTACACCGAGTTCAAAGGAAAACCAGTTCCAAAACAAGAACCAAGTTCAGAAGCATCTCGCTCTGAGAAGAATCAAGAACAACAAAACAGTAACTCCTCCTCTGAACCAAAAGACGGAAATAAACCGTCCAAACCTGAACAATGATAAACAACTAAGTCTTTTTTTCTGATTTCGTTCAGTTCTTTATCCCAAAATTTTATATATAAAATCAAATTAATATTTATATAAAGCTATCAAAAAGGGGAAAAAACTATGAGTAGTAATTTTTTTAAAAAAAGTGCAATTGGTGTAATATTGTTGCTTCTTTTTGGGGTAATACCGGTTGCGCATAGCGCAGATGTCTCTTCTACAAGTGGAAGTGAAGTCTTATGTGATATACACACACAGGAAGGAATGCTTGATGTAAATTCTGAATTTTGCTATACTTATGAAGACCCAGAAGGAGATGACTGGTATATTATGTGGCGATGGGGGGATGGCAGTGATAGGGCCTGGCTTGGCCCCTATGCCTCAGGTGAAACAGCATGTATATCGTATACCTGGGATTTACCTGGTGTGTATGATATTTTTATCAAAATAAAAGATGATGAAGGTCATGAATCTGAATGGATATTTTATATGACAATTGTCATCGGTGATGGCGGTTTTGGCGGGCCTTCTAAAGGCAAACCTTTTGTTAGATATACATTTTGGATATGGTTACCTGAGCACCCTCAAGGGGATCAATGGATGATCCTATGGGATTGGGGAGATGGCAGTGATAGTGGCTGGCTTGGCCCCTATGATGGGTTAACCAATGTTACTGCATGCCATGCATGGAAAAGAACCGGAGATTACGATATAAAAATAAAACTGAAGGATGAATCTGGGGTCGAGGGTGACTGGTCACCACCTCACCCAATGGCGATACAATGGTTTTTCGATATACAGCTACTATATCGATCTCCATTGATACACATGCTATGTAATTTTATTACGAATTTTTTTTA
>CAZRMY010000123.1:0-5223 GCA_964601295.1 uncultured Thermoplasmatales archaeon
AATGATGCACCCGATCCTTATCCTCAACCTCAGTACTTAAAATAAAACGCGTACCATTACGCTCAAACGTCCCCTCATCAACCCGACTGCAACCCGTAATTTCCTTCATCCACCCACTATGCAGACAATCACCTGATGCCACCAGATCAATACCTTTACCCGGTGCCTCACGAGATATCATCTCAATAGACATCCTATCACTGGTCGCACCAGAAAAACGCGAATGAATATGCAAATCAGCATTCACAATCAAAACACAAATCCCCCAGATGCCAACTGTTAATACCCTAACTACTTTTAAACATTTACAAACAAACCGGTCAATAGTACTTTACCCTATGTACAGAAACCAAGGTTACTCTTTCTCTGTCGATTTCAATGGTTTTCTTGACACCGGTAGTTCTTTTTGTTTGAAAAACACCGTGTTGGCTTTTATCTCACACGCTCCTGCAACAATCAACAGCACCCCTGCAAGCACCAGTAAACCACCACCATAACACACACCCCACATCAACACCACCTGCTCACCACCAACACTCACCGTCTGACTCCCACCAAACGGTGATCCTGCCATCTGCTGCACGATCGTATCCGCACCAATCACATCCTCCATATCACCAGCAACACCCAGATCAACACCACCAAGCATCATCACCCCGATCACCAATATAATCACCGGTACCAACAACAACACACCACGAACCACATACTTCCGGCCCAGCCTACAACTACTCGCCATACCAACCGTGCCCACAATAAACAACACCAGACCAACCGCAATAACCAATGAAAACGGTAACACAAACGCACCTAACTCAACTGGACCACGAGACCCATCCAACAGATTCACTGACACACCAGACAACCCATCAACATGAATCAAATTCACATACCCCTCAGTACTCACCGCACTCGTCTGAATATCCGCAAACACACAATACCAGGGTAACAACAACCCAACAAAAGCTACCGCCACCGCAACAACAGCCAGCACATTCCCCATGCTTTTCATATCAAAACGATCAATATACAACATCGACACATACCGCGGGCCCAAACCCGTTCTTTTATACCGCCTATACAGTCGAAAACCCAACACCCCTAACGACAACGCGGTTAAGCCAATCACAATCCACACAAAATAATACAAAAACCATTCTAAAAGAAACATCGAACCACTCACCGGTGAAAGACCCGCGCCCCAACCTAACGGATCATCCCACATCACGCCCTCAGCACGAAACATCGGACCAAACGGACCACCTCTCCCCCGAAGCACATCCTCAGCAGAACCATACTCGCCCCAATATCCACTAAAACCAAGCCACTCCTGATCATCCAACCGAACCAACGAATACTCACCCGGCATAAGCACCACACCATCAGCACCCACCTGATCACTACCACCACCAAACACACCTGAATACGACCGGAAATAATTCGCATGCGACCCACGCGCTACAAACACCTTCACATGCGACCCCTCATGCTCAACCTCAGACCACTGAGCACGCTGACCACCATAATGCTGCGACACCATCACCTCAGAAACCACCCCATCAGACACCACCACCTGCACCAGCTCCCAATCACCCTCATGCTGATTCACATCACCATCATTAAACGCATAAAACAACCAATACTGCACCACCACCATACTCCCACTCTCAAACACCCGCGCATACACCGTATACCCCCAGTCATCCTTCACCGCCATATACTGCTCAATAACACCACGATCACCAACAGTACCCTGGTCATTATCCAACACAAAGACAGACCCCATATCCAACCCCGATAAATTCACATCACCCGGTGGCTGCGGCAACAACATCGGCGTATCATCCACCAACTGATACAACAACGCATTCTCAATATGATACTCCACCGCAACCGGATAACACTCCTCATCACCCACAAAATACAACACCGGGGCATACTCATCAATCAACTCATCAGCAGACTGCGCCCCCGCATCACCAACAAAAAAACCGACAAACAACACAGACAAAAACCAAACAGCAACACACCACCTTCTCACACCACACACGCGCTTCAATCTCATCACAAACCCCAACCTCACAATACTCTACCTCAACCGAAACACACGCCCCCATAAAAAACCTATTAAAATACCCAATCTCAATATAAAAAGATATAGCAACATTTATTAGCCGCTACTCCATATAAAATACCCTGAAAAAAACCCTAGGAGATGGGATACACACACCACTCAAAAAACCAACTAAATTAGTCTATCTTCTACCCAGATGTGAAGCACTATGAATAAAGAAAAAAAGGAGACACCTAACAGTTACGATACCGACTCAATACAAGTACTCGAAGGACTCGCCGCTGTCAAAAAAAACCCTGCCATGTACATCGGCAGCACCGACGAACGCGGACTCCACCACCTCGTCTACGAAGTCGTCGACAACTCCATCGACGAAGCACTCGCCGGCTACTGCACCAACATAACCGTTACCCTCAACACAGACAACTCAATCACCGTCACCGACAACGGCCGCGGCATACCTGTAAAAATGCACAAAAAATACAAAAAACCTGGTGTCGAACTCGTCATGACCACCCTTCATGCAGGCGGCAAATTCGACAGCCAAGCATACAAAGTATCAGGAGGACTCCACGGCGTAGGCGTCTCCGTAGTCAACGCCCTATCAGAATGGCTCGAAGTCACCGTACAAAGAAATGGTGAAGAATACTACCAAAAATACGATCACGGCACCACCGTCGCCCCACTAAAAACAACCGGAAAAACACATGAAACCGGTACCACGGTAACCTTCAAACCAGACCCCGACATATTCGAAAGCATCGATATCAACTACGAAACCATCATCAAACGCATCAGAGAACTCGCCTTCCTCAATGCAGGACTCGAAATCCAAGTAACCGATAAACGCGCCGACAAACAAGACACCTTCCGCTACGACGGCGGCATCAAAGAATTCGTCCAACACATCAACCGCAACAAAACAACCCTCCACCCGGATACCATCTTCTTCTCCGGTGAAAAAGATCTCATACAACTTGAAATAGCCATCCAATACACCGACGGTTACACCGAAAACATCTTCACCTTTGCCAACAACATTAACACCCATGAAGGAGGCACACATCTCTCCGGATTCAAAGGCGCTCTCACCCGTGTGCTCAACGACTACGGACGGCGAAACAAGTTATTCGGCAGCGCTGATTTCAGCCTCAGCGGCGAAGACTGCCGCGAAGGCATCACCGCCGTTATCTCCTGCAAAATACCTAACCCACAATTCGAAGGACAAACCAAAACCAAACTCGGTAACTCCGAAGTACGCGGCATCGTCGAAAGCATCACCTACGAACGACTCTGTGAATTCTTCGAAGAAACACCCACCATTGCCCGAACCATACTTGACAAGGCAATCACCGCGAGTCGTGCACGTGAAGCAGCACGCAAAGCACGAGAACTCACCCGACGAAAAGGCCTCCTTGAATCCACTGCACTACCTGGAAAACTCGCAGACTGCTCCTGCCGCGACCCCAGCAAAGCAGAAATATACCTCGTCGAAGGAGACAGCGCCGGTGGAAGTGCAAAACAAGCACGTGACAAAGAATTCCAAGCCATCCTACCCTTACGCGGTAAAATATTAAACGTTGAAAAAGCACGCATGGATAAAATATTAAAAAACAATGAAATACTCGCGTTAATCACCGCGATAGGCACCGGGATAGGAGAAGAATTTGAAATAGAAAACACCCGATATCATAAAATCATTCTCATGACTGATGCAGATGTCGACGGAGAACACATCCGCACACTACTGCTGACCTTCTTCTTTAGATACATGCGACCACTTATCGAAGAAGGATATCTCTACATCGCTCAACCACCACTCTACAAGCTCAGCAGAGGAAAAACCGTCGAATACGCATATACGGAACGGGAACGACAGCAGAAAACACAAGAAATGGGCGGCACAGGCATCGGCATCCAACGATATAAAGGATTAGGAGAAATGAACCCCCAGCAACTCTGGGAAACCACCATGGACCCAGAAAACCGACTAACTGTACAAGTAACCGTTGATGACGCTGTAGAAGCAGACGAACTGTTCACCACGCTCATGGGTGAAAAAGTAGAACCACGCCGCGAGTTTATCGACACACATGCAAAAGAAGTTGTAAACCTGGATATTTAGAGGTGAAAAAAAATGGCTGATGAACCCCCTGTGAAAAAAGAGTTGGTACGAACCATTGAATCTGAAATGAAACGCGCTTTCATTGATTACTCAATGAGCGTGATTATGAGCCGAGCGCTCCCTGATATCCGTGACGGGTTAAAACCAGTGCACCGTCGTATACTCTATGCGATGAACGACATGGGTCTCACCCATAATCGCTCCTACAAAAAATCCGCACGTATCGTGGGCGAGAGCCTTGGAAAATATCATCCACACGGTGATCAAGCCGTTTACGATTCGTTAGTGCGTATGGCACAGGGTTTCTCACTCCGTTACCCGTTAGTTGATGGTCAAGGCAATTTTGGATCTATAGATGGTGATTCTGCAGCAGCGATGCGTTATTGTGTTACCGGTGACACACTGTTATTTACAGATGAAGGGGTCACAAACATCGAGGATATATCTTCCGAAGATGAAACTGAAGTAAGTTTACAGGTTCTTAACTTTCAAAAAGAACGGAAAAATGCTGTAAAATTTTTTAACTCAGGTAAACATGAAACTATTTATCTTAAAACAGATCAAGGGTACGAATTAGAAGGATCATATAATCATCCGATTCTTGCCTGGGTACATGAAAACGGTGAACCCCATATCAAATGGAAATTACTTAAAGATATTACCAAGGAGGACTTTGTGGTAATCGCACGTGGACTATCATTTTTTAATAAACAAGATATCGATTTAAAGCGATATCATCCGCAGATGCTCAACGGTATGAAAAAGATTGATTTACCGCAAAAAATGAATGAGGAATTGGCCTTTCTTCTGGGTGCGCTTGTATCTGAAGGAAGTTTTCATAACAATCAAATCTTGTTTAACAATAGCGATCGTGAATTCTATTCGAAAGTCAAAGATATTATTTATAATCAATTTAACCACATTACTCTCTACGAAAGAAACCTTACTAAATCAAATTGTATCGAACTGAGCATATATCATAAAAGTGTTGTAGATTTTCTTAAAAATATTGGGATCAGACCGG
>CAZRMY010000124.1:0-5222 GCA_964601295.1 uncultured Thermoplasmatales archaeon
AGGGTGTTGATGATAGCACCATGTTTGGTTATAATTCCATATTCCACTTGATCCTCCATTTCTTTCCCCTGCGCAGCTAATTCAAGTCGCCGTGCAAATACTTGTTTCGAATCATCAGTGAGCAAATTCATAGGATCCATAGAAAGAAGCTCTTCTCTAGTATATCCCGTGTATTTAGGGATAATATCGTTAAATTGAAGGAATTTTCTGTTCACTAAATCAATTTCATACACACCTGTGGGAATAAAATTTATAATTTTCTCTGGCAGTTGCTGAGATTGGTCAAAAAATGATTTTTGCTTTCTAAGCATTGTTTCTTTTGTTTTAATTTGTTTTTTAGCATTTTTTGATTTCTTCCCTACCAAAACAAGTCTCCCTTTCCAATAGTTGAATACAATTTGACACACCTCAGCATCTTATAAAGGTTCCTGTTTAAAAAAGTAAATAAATAACATTTTTGTAATTTATCAGCTAGATTATATCTGACAGGGTGTCAAATCAAGAAAAAATATGTGTGAAATACACTATCAAATCAGCATCATTACTGTTTGACTTTCCTCAGTTGAACCGCCCGAACCAGATCACGTTGAGAAATCATACCCACCACCTTATCATCACGCGTAACTACCCCATATTCCTGATTCTTACGCATCAACTGTTTAAACACATCAAAGGCTTCCGCATCATCATCAAACTTCATAACCTCCTTTTCCATAACATCACCCACTACCATCCCATCCACATCTTTAGCATTCACCGCCTGAATATCCTTCAACCGCACCACCCCCAGCACCGTATTATTATTTACCACTGGATACCCCTGACGCCGCTCCTTCTGTAACAGACCCACAAACTCACCTAATTTCATATCCGGATGCACCGACTTAAAATCCTCTGACATAACATCACTCACACTCACACCTTTCAACGCATCCGCAATCTGCGTCGACTGCTGCTCACGCGCCGCACCAAAATAAATAAACACCGCAATAACCACCAACCACAAATTCAACACCAAAATACCAAAAATCACCATAGCCACCGCCACCCCCTTCCCCACAGACACCGCATTCTTGGTTGCTTTCTCAAAACTCATCTGTGTAGCAAACACAGCACGTAACACCCGCCCACCATCCGTAGGAAACGCAGGAATCAAATTAAAACCACCTAACAAAAAATTATAAAACGCTAACGACCCAACCATAATACGCACAATCTCTTGCCCTACAGACACCGGAAACAAACCAATAAACCAAAACACCCCAAAAAAAATCACACCTAACAACACCGAAACCCCTGGCCCAACAATAGCAACCTTAAACTCAGTACCCGGATCACGAGGCGTTTCCTCCATCTGAGACACCCCACCAAAAACAAACAACGTGATACCCTTAACATTAAAACCCTGTTTAATCAACACATACGAATGACCCAGCTCATGCACAAACACACATGCAAACAAAAACACTGCAAGCACCACCCCAAGCACCGCTTTCACACCCAGAGAAAACGGTAGATCACCAAAACCAATAACAAAACCAAATAACTGTACACTCTCAGCAGAAAAAACCCATGCAAACAATCCTAAAATAATTAAGAATGACACATGAATCTTCAACGGAATATCAATAACACGACCAATTTGCACCGCAGTTTTCATCTACCGAAAAATAAATTTACCAGCATATAAAACCATAACTAAAAAACAATTAAACAACGCATACAGAATATCTACCCAACACACTCATTACCGAAATACATACCATTCACAAAAAAGTGTGCTACATACATATTCAACTTATTTTTCAGCTATTTTTCAGTCAACATTTTAAATAGAAACATCACTAAATGAAACCTAGTTGATAAAACATGACTAAATGTACACGATGCGGAGGCGAACTTACCGGTAGAGGCAACATTAAAACCTGCACAAAATGCGGTGCCGAATATAAAATAACAGAATCAGGAGAACTCGAATTGAAAGAAAAAAGCGATAAAACATGCTAGCCATCCCAAAAAAAATGAGCGTATTATGAGGTAAAAAATACATGACAGAAAAAAAAGAACCATCACAAAAAGCTGAAACGTTCAAACGAATACTTGTCCCCGTTGACGGATCAGACTCAGCAAAAAAAGCAGCATACAAAGCACTAAGTATTGCAAAAAACATGAATATTCCTATAACCGCAGTATACGTCGTTGACACCAACGTATTCACCGGTACACTACCCCCAGACCAATCATACAATCATCTCACCAGTATACTTGAACAAGAAGGAAACGACATCCTCAGCGAAATTGAACAACTCGGTAGCCAAGAAAACGTGAAAACCTACACCATGCTACTCAAAGGCATCCCTGATCAAATCATTATCGAAGAAGCAGACAAAAACGATCTCATTGTCATGGGAGGCAAAGGAAAAACCGCACTCGACCGTATATTCCTCGGGAGTGTCTCTGAAAAAGTCCTCCATCACGCCAAATCACATGTACTTATCATACGCTAACCTATAATTTTATCATAAAATTGTATAAGGAATCAGAAATTATGCCCCAAGCCGAAGATATCATAAAAAGAACATACACACACATGCAGGTAAACGATCCACTATCAAAAGCACTAGCTAAATTTGAAAACACCGACACCATCATTATCACCGATGACCAAGGCAACTACCAAGGCATGCTCGCAAAAAAAGACATCATGAAATCCAAACTCGCACATCACACCAAAGTACAAACACTCATACGAAACGTCGCAAAAATAGAACACACGGAATCTGTCCAAGAAATCGCCCGGAAAATGCTTGAAAGCAACGTGTACGAACTCCCCATCGTTGACCACCAAAACAAAGTACGCGGCACCGTCACCGCGGAACGTCTCCTAAACAAAGTCTCCAAAGGACCATACGGCAAAATACCTATCAACACCCTTATGACCACAGATGTCACCACCATTAAACCTGATGAAAGCATCGGAAAAGCCATAAAAATATTCAAAGAAAACCGTATCTCACGACTACCAGTAGTCAAAAAAGGTAAACTCATTGGGCTGCTCACCATGGATGACATCATCAACAAAGTGCTTCACCCGGAGCAAAAACCTAAAGGATGGGGACAACATGGTGAATACATCGCAGAAAAAAAAGAGTATCTCAAAATACCTGTCGAAGGCATCAAATCAGACATCCTCACCATGATGCCACCCGACGCACTCATCAAAGATGTCATCAAAAAAATGAAAACCTATGGCTACCGCGGAATGCTACTGGGAACAAACCGCCAGATCAAAGGACTCGTCACCAAAAAAGACTTACTTGAACCCCTTGCTGTAGAGGGAACACCTGCGCCAATTGTCGTACAATTCGCCGGAGACCTACACGACATAGTAGACTTTGATAAACAAACCTACATCAATGATCTCACACAAACCTTTGAAAAATACATAGACTACCTAGACAACGCACAAGTCTTTGTCCGATTAAAACAACATGATGAAAAAATGAAAGGCATGCATCTTATCTACTGCAAAATGCGCATATCCACCCCACGTGGCATGTTCATCGCCTCAGATGAAGGATGGGGATCCGAACAAGCCATAAACAATGCAAAAGAAGCAATTGAACGACAAATAAATAAAAAGAAACCAAGGTGAAACAACAAAAATGGGAGAATACGGCATTACACACAAACGCACAAAAAACAACAAAATACACCAGGTACAAGCCCTCATGCTCACCGTACAAGGAGCTGAAAACCCCGCTATATATAACAGAGAAAGCATCATAAAAAGTATCACCGACGGCAATGAATGGTACACCTGTAAGCTCACCGAAAAAAAATACGGGAAATACGGAAGACAACTAGTTACACCAAAACAAAAAATACACCTTGCAACACTTGAAAAAGAAACTTTCCTACGAACCGATAAACAAGCTAAAAAAGCAGATCATCTCGAGGACATCCCTTCCTTTTAACTACCAATAACACCGATACTATATCCACAACTAATATCCAAGGAGGGGGCCGTTTATAGCATCTGATATCATGAATCTATTCCATAACATCATAACGCCCTTGGAACCATACTACGACATACTTTCACTCATAGCCCTCATCATACTAACATTTGTATTATTCACTATTATCACCAAACTTATCAAACGATACCTGCTAAAGAAAGTACGGCGAAAAAAACAAATCAACAATGTCATTGTTTTCCTGGATCTTATTAAATACCTGTTTGCTTTCTTCCTCATCCTCATTATTTTCGCAGCGTATTCAAACCGCTGGGGAGAACTTGGGTTCATCGCTGGGTTACTCTCTGTTGCACTGGGCTGGGCCCTTCGCAGGCCCATCACTGGGGTTGTCGCCTGGCTCATCATCATCACCCGCCGGCCTTTCCGCATACGCGATCGTATTATCATCATGGGCATGAAAGGCATCATTACTGAGATAACCCTCACCCATATCTACATGAACGAAATCGGCGGTACCATACAAGGAGAAGAAGAATCCCGACGTACCATCATGATACCCACCTCAATTATTTTTGAGCAAGAAGTCATCAACTACACCCATAAAGATAACTATATCCTTGATGAAGTCACGGTTGCCACCACCTACGAAAGCAACCTTAGTAAAAGCGAAGACATCATGAAAAAATCGGTGCATAAAATCATGAAAGAATACTGGGAGAAATTCCCAAAACGCATACCACAAAAACCCCATATACGATTAGAGTTCAAAGCATCCGGTATCGATGTCACCGTACGCTATTACTCTCTTGCAAATAAACGAAACCGAATCGCAACAGACATCAGACGAGAAGCATATCAACATATCCAAAAAGCAACAGATGTCGAATTTGCTTATCCACACACCGAAGTACTCTTTAGAGAAAAAAAATCCAAACCAAAAAAGTAGCTTGTCTATTTATAAATGATTCCACTGAAGTAGCTTTGCATGTTTATTCTTATTGACATGAAAATTCGGTATCCAGCACGTAAATGGGATGTATTTATGAAAAGACTACTATGAATCAAAATTAGAAGTTTTGACCTAACAGTCTGACGTAAAAGTAACATTTTTCGACATAAAGCAATTAACTGAGGTACGCTCATTATTCGAACCTGAAGTACTCATTGGAAAAATGAAAAAAAGAAGGAGGAAAAAATAGATGCTCCTCCTATCATCGTTTAACAGGTTGGACATGGGCAACA
>CAZRMY010000125.1:0-5221 GCA_964601295.1 uncultured Thermoplasmatales archaeon
ACAAGGCCCTCAACCTTGCGCCGTTGGCCAGGCTTGGCTACCCCTGCAAATAAAAAAAAACTGATAAATAAAACAATTATTAAAGACGCAAGTCAAATAATTAAAGTGATATTGCGTCAACTGGGCATTCATCCACACATGCGCCACATTCAGTACACGTCTCTGCATCAATAACCGCGGTATCATCCAAGGTTATCGCATCAACGGGACAAACATCAACACATGCACCACATGCAATACATTCTTCTTTATCAACTGTTGCAGCCATACACTTTACCTCCAAATACCATATATTTTTGGCAGTGACATACTAAATATCCTATTTATTCTTTCGGGTAACCCTCACCTTTAAAGATATCATTACAATCAATCCCACATAACCTGCTTAACTCCTCATGAAGCAGCTGTAAACGCTTCGCATAAGCTGTCAACCCCCTCTGTTTAGCTTTACGAATTTCCCCCTCAATCGGTTGTATATGGTTATTTTCAATCAAATTGTCCGCATGCGCAACAATCTTCTCCTCTAGCGTCTCTGGCATATACCCCTTCACAGGTAATCCTAAAGCCGCTGCCTCGCCTTTTGGGATACCCGCTCCAATATGTCGTTCAATAATCCGGCAAATACCCTCCGGCATCCCCAATTTTTTCGCGATACGAGCTCCTACCACTGCATGTTGGATACCATGGATCTGAGACCGCCCGATATCATGCAACAACGCACCTGCCTCAACCAGCCGAACATCAGCATCCACCCGCCGTGCAATACACACCGCTACATCTGCAACCGCACAACAATGTGCAATCACCTCAGCAGAACACCCCACCCCCTGCAACAAATCTAGACACGCTGCACGACTTGGAATCTCCACCATATTAACAATCCTCAACAAACATCTATTCTCTTGTTATTACATTCTTTTTTGTATTAGAGGGAATAATCTCCACTTTCCCCTTGAACTGTTTATTCATCCACTGTGCATTAGTATATCGATCTAAAAATACTGCAAGCGCCGCCACCTCGGAATGCGGTTGATTACCCACTGACACATTCCAATCAGCAAGCTGATACACCTGCGCCGGTACCTTCTCAGCACCGACCACCACCAATATATCATCAGATTTATCAATCCGCGGGATAGACTCTTTCAGACAATCACCATACATAGTCAGATGAACCACAGTGCCCTCCCAGTTTTTCATACATTCAAATGGTTTAACACCCGTCTCTATCTCAAAAGTACCACCGAAACGATCACACACAGACGTAACCCGCCTTTCCAACTCGGCATCTAACGTACCCACCAGTATTTTATCAGCACCAAACGCACGAGCAACCAAGGCAACATGCGTGGTAATCCGTTTATCACGATCAATACGATGCCCTAACCGTAACACCACTATCATACTGCTACAACACTACCAATCTCAATAAGGAGAAACTAGTTTTATTTTTTTGGATGCGGTTTAAAACCATTACTAAAAGTCCCATCAGTGTTCTGCACCATCACCGTTGCATGCACCTTCCGTGCGATCCTCCGCGCTTCCTTCACCGCATTCTCCTTCACACGATGATGACTTAACACTTTTTTATGCGCTCTCACCGCCCAATCACCACGTACCTGACCCGGCTGTGGGTCACTCACCACATAAATCACATTCGACGGTTTACGATCCACCTGCTGCCTGGATAGAATTTCATCAACCTTAGTATCAACACCAGATGAAGCCACCTGAGCAAATCGCCTCTGCTTCATTTTATCCAAACTATCAACATGTTCCTCGATATCCTCAGAACTCTCCCAGCTCCTCCGACACCATTTATCCGTTTTATCAGATGAATCAGCTGTATACTTTGCAGCTACTTCTTTTGTGTATAACACCTCACGATAGCTTTTTTCAGAACCACTGTTTGATTCTTTTTCAGATGATTCATTGTTTTTGTAATCTGTTTTTTCTATGATATTCGTATCTGATATATGATCTATTTGATTATTCTTTTTTTTATCTTTATTGCGGTTAAACAAATTCCATGGAGACACAACAACTTCCCCCAATGACACACATTATAGATACTTGTTAACAGATAAACACTTGATAAACCTTTCTTTAATGGAAATAAAATAAAAATAATTACATAATATAATGACGAAAAACATAAAGCCATCTGTCTAATACAACACTTAAAAAAAACTAATAATGGGCTTATGGTCTAGTGGTTATGACGTCGCCTTCACACGGCGGAGGTCGCCGGTTCAAATCCGGCTAAGCCCACCTATTCATATCTAGGTTTACTCCTTATTTTCCTACAATAATCCCTTATCGTTTGCCTCAAACATCGTCGTAACTTGATGTTCTCGGATTTGTTTGATCTCACCGTCTTCATACTGGATGACCAACCAATCACTCGGTCTAGGATACGTACGCAACACACGTGCTTTTCTCACAGCCCTTTCATCTTGTTCATCATGTACCAAAACTTCAATACCCCTTCGTATTCCACGGTTCCACAACATAATGTACAACCATCCACCTGGTAAGATATAATAACTCCTTCTTCCTTTATAATTTTTAACCCCAATCTAGGTAAATAACGCAGAAAACGCGTGTATCATTCAAGGTACTTAGAAGTTAATTGTTGATAAAAACAGATTTTATCATATTTTTCGCTAATTCCGTGTAAAATACTGTTTTTCAAGTAATCTGAGAAGAATGATTCAATATTTCTGCTATGTTATCCCAAAAAATACCCTCAGTGACACCAGAGTATTGTGCTAGTGTCATATCTAACGTCATATGTTTGCGTAAAAAGTTATGAATTACTCCTCTTCCTTGAAAAAATCTGGTACCACACTCGAAGTTTTTGATACCACGCATCCGCGCCTCCTTAGGTCGTATCTCCGAATGATATCGTTCTATACGGTTCTGATTTATCATCACCACACTTCCTTCATAGGGTACTAATTTATTCTGGAAATGAGCATAGACATGCTTACTCGTTCTATATCTGCTTAGCATATCATAGATACGGCATTTGTCAGTGGAAATTATCTTTGGATGGAACCCTGCTTCAGCTATAGCCATTTTAAAGGTTTTTAATCATAGACTTTGAATCTCTACGATTGGAAAGATAAGTAGAAATTACTTGTCTATGTTCATCATAGACGGTAAACAGGTAACCCTGTTTACCAGGTCTTTTCTTTGAACCTTTACGGTTTACAAACATTTCATCCATATACCAAATATCAGAATATCTGGGCTTGTATAACCTAGAGATCTTCTGAAAAAAGGGTGCAAGTTTTTGCACCCAGTTAAGAACACTTCTGCCAGTAACCTGGGTGTTCACAACATCCTGTATTAGCCTACTGCATTCTTCACCTGTGAGATAGAATTCGGTGTACAATCTGACACCAAAAAGTATGACAGTATCAGAGTGCCTCATCTGCAGAAACGGGCTACTAGTTCTCTCTAGAAAAACCTTGTTACAGTTTTTACAGAGATATCGTTGCTCAACGATATCACTGTATTTATAAAAACCATTCTTTATACCTCTTTACTGTTACAAAAACAACAGATAGGTTTATTCATTGTGCATTCACATCCTGTTCAAATGAATAGGAGCACAATTTTAAGTCTATCTACAATTTACTTCACAGTACCTCATTCAATGAAATTTATATAGATAAAACACTATATCCATCTAAGATCTATGTGGGGATACCAATATATGAGGATGCTGAAATCATACATGCTATCACTCCTTATTCTGCTAGTAGTTACCACTTTTTTTACGGCAACCCTTTCTGCACAGTCCGCTCAGATAACAATAGAAGATATAACCTATCACTGTTACAAAAATACTACTAATCCTACTAAATACAATTACTATATTAATGTTACACTATATAATTCAGGAGATGCGCCATCACTTCCTCTTGATATCAAACTATTAGAAGATGAAACTGGAACACAATACATCCTTCCCGAACATGCAAAAAATATCACTATACAACCAAATGACTATCAAACCATAACTTTTGATTGGCTCACTACTTATCCTAGTCAACAAATATATATATCTTACGGACCACAAAACCCAGAGCTGCGAACTCCTAACACTGCGGGTAAACAGGCGTTCACTATTTCCTTTAATCAACAACCAACCGATGACTCCCCAGGCTTCGAACTAGAACTTATCATATTAGTTATAATCTCCCTATTAATTATTAATCGCAAAAAAATCATTCTTTAATTATTCAGTCAAACGAGCGTTTGAACGTCTGATACACAGCTAATATATTTAGCTCAATATCTTTTCTTCTGCTCTAAACTTAACATGATCTACCAGAGAAGCTTTTGCGCCACTATAAAATCCACTAAACGTGGTAGATGACCCCATATTCCCACTACTTCGTAACCCTCGAATTTCATAACGATACTCTGAAACTAAATTATCATTCTCATCATAAAATTCGGTATACACATACAAATCTATCTGACGATCAATTATACTTTCAATCCGTCCTTCAACCTCAACGCGTGTGATTTCTTTTTGTTTGTTCCTAGTTATATCCAGAGAATACTCTGTAAGTCTAACCACATCTGACACCATAAGCTCACTAACATTTTCTGGTACTGCCGAGCTTTGACACCCTGATAGACACAGAGCACAGCTGATTAATAGCATCAAAATTATCATTACTTCTTTTTTCATACTGTCCCATCACCCTACTATTCATACATGATATGCCTTTTGGTTATTAAAAATATTTCTATAAACTATCTCAGCTATTATTATTAAATTATATGAATTTTAATAGACACACTAAAATAAACATACTGGCGGATACATCCTCTAAATAATCGCAATATAACATACATAAATATTTAATACACTAAAAAGATTAAATGTATCAGACAACAAAAAACTAGGTGATGCACCTTATGGACAAAATTGAGCATTCGCATATTTTTCATAATGTACTCAACGTGCTTCTCACCATCTCCAGTAGAAAAACTTCACAAGAACACGCAATTATGACAATGGATCAATTATTAAAAGAGCTTCAAACCAAATATGGGTTCTTACAATACATTAAACTAAAAAACACTCTTTTTACTGAGTCAGATGAAACTGTTTCAGTACTTTCTAAAATAAACACCATCGACGCCTCAGAAGCGGGAAAGGCAATCTACGCTATTATCAAAAATATGAATACCTCTC
>CAZRMY010000126.1:0-5178 GCA_964601295.1 uncultured Thermoplasmatales archaeon
ATCGGCTTTGACATGGTCAAAAACATCAAAACACTCGAAAAAGCCTACAACGACAGCCAACACATCACCGACCAATTCAACAAAAACATACTCAACGTTATCAACACCCATCTAAACACCAACTTCAACCCAGACCACTTCAACCATCGCTCATTTTACAACCACAAAGAATCACGCATAGAAATGCACCTACAAGCCACCCAAGACCTCGAAATAACCACCCCTCATCTACCCACCACCATCACACTCAAAAAAGGCGAAACCATCCACACTGAAAACTCATACAAATTCACCACCAACCACATCCACCAACTCGCCACCCATGCACACCTCGACATACAACACCATTACACAGACGACAACAACTGGTTCTCACTCGTACAACTCCATAAACCCTAAGGGAGAAACAATATGTTTGACATCAACAAAATACGACAAGATTTCCCTATCCTCCAACAAACCATCAACCAGCACCCACTCGTCTACCTAGACAACTCAGCAACCACCCAGAAACCCCGCCAAGTCATCAACAGCATCACCGCTTTCTACACCCATCAAAACGCCAACATCCATCGAAGCGCACATCATCTCAGCGAACAACTCAGCACCACCTACGAATCAGTACGTACGAAAGTCCAACAATTCATCAATGCATCACATCCCGAAGAAATCATCTTCACCCCCGGAACCACCGCATCAATCAACCTTATCGCACACTCATACGCAGATACCAATCTCAAACCAGGTGACAACATCATCATCACCGAAATGGAACACCACTCCAACATCGTACCCTGGCAACAACTCTGCACCCGCAAAAACGCCTCCCTCAAAATACTACCAATCAACGACAACGGCACCCTCAAAACCGACCAACTACCCACCATGATCACCAAAAATACTAAACTCATCGCACTCACCCATGTCTCAAACGTCCTAGGCACCATCAACCCCATCAAAAAAATTATAACCACCGCTCATGCCAACAATATCCCTGTACTGATCGATGGCGCCCAAGCCATACCCCATCTCCCCGTAGATGTCCAAAACCTCGACTGCGACTTCTACGTCTTCTCCGGGCACAAACTCTATGCGGAAACCGGCCTTGGCATACTCTACGCAAAAAAAACCCTCCTTGAAACCATGTCCCCCTACCAATACGGCGGCGGCATGATACAAAACGTGACCTTTAACCATACCACATTTGCAGATCCTCCCCATAAATTCGAAGCAGGCACCAGCAACATCTCCGCAGTCATCAGCCTTGGCACCGCCCTAGATTATCTCACCACCATCGGCATCACCAACATACAACACCATGAACACACACTCACCCAATACACACTCAAACAACTCAGCACCCTCAACGACATCACCATCTACGGCAACCCACCTAACCGATGCAGCATTATCCCCTTCAACCTCAACAACATCCACCACTACGACGCAGTTACTATCCTCGATAAAATGGGTATAGCCCTCCGCAGTGGCACCCACTGCGCAGACCCCCTCATGAAGCACTACAGCATACCCGGCTGCCTCCGCGCCAGCCTTGCATTCTACAACACCAAACAAGACATCGACCAATTAATCATCGGCCTACAAAAAGTACAGGAGCTGTACACAAAACCATGAACAAAACCATCACCCAACACCAAGAAGACATCATACAAGAATTCTCCCACCATACCAACTGGTTTGACACCTACCACCACCTCATCACCCTCGGGAAAACACTCCCACCACTTGATACCACCCTCAAGACACCCGAAAACACCATCGGCGGCTGTCAATCCACCGTATGGCTTACCGCCCACACGCAACACAACACTATACACTACCACGCAGACAGTAACTCCGCCATCATCAAAGGCATACTCTCCCTCATCCTCAGAGTAGTAAACAACCAACCACCCGAAGATATCATACAAACCGAGTTGTACTTTATCAAAAAAATCGGTCTCAGCTCACATCTCTCCCCCTCACGAACCAATGGTCTTCTCTCCATTATCAAACAAATCAAAACACACGCACAAAACACGATATAAAAAGACATTAATCCATCCAATATTGTCAATGAAAAATTTAAATACATCGATGTTCTTCAAAAAAAACTGTAAAGAGGGAGGACTACACAACATGAACAAAAAACTATCCATTATTCTAGTTTCGATACTACTACTCACCAGTACCCTAACACTAACCATACCTGCACTCGCAGAACCCCAACCCAACTTATCACCTCACCGCCCCACCCACAAATCACAAAACGAAAAAGAATGGACATTCATGCTTTACGATGACGCAGATTTCCAAAACGCCTGGGACCCATTAGCCGATTTCACCACAGAAGTCTACAGCGGCCCACACGTTAACATCATCGTCCTACAAGACACCGAAAACGGCCCTGCAAAACTCTGGTACATCGACCACAACCACACCCAGATACTCTTAGAAGAACTTGAAGAAATCAACATGGGCGACGCCACCACACTCAAAGACTTCATAACATATACAAAAACACACTATCCCGCAAAACGATACCTCATGGACCTCTACAACCACGGAGCCGGATGGAAAGGCGCCTGCAAAGACGACACCAGCAACAGCGACCTGCTCACCATGAACGAAATACAACACGCACTCACTGAAACAAACGGCATCGACATCATCATGTTCAACGCCCCCTGCCTTATGGGCTCCCTCGAAGCAGCATACGAACTCAGAAACCAGGTAGACGTGTACATCGGCAGCGAAGAACTCTGCGGCTACAAACTCGGCCTATCCTCACTCATCTGCACCCTCCTACACACACAACCCACACTCCCAACCATAAACATCGGCAGCCACATCATCAACTTCGTTGAAAACCTGGGCGGCGAATGGGCACACAAACGCACCATGGCCGCCGTACACACCAAAAACCTCACCCACCTCAAACAAGCCATCAACAAAATCTGCCTCAGCATGATACTACGCTGGTTCCGTACATACCACCACATCACCACCGCACGAAACCAAACCTTTGAACTCGGTGAATATCCCGATATACAACAACGCTACCGCCTCTTCGACTTTTACGGATTCACCGAACACCTCTGCAACCAAGACAACATTAACCACCGCATACAACAGCACATAACCAACGTCCAAAACGCGTACACCAACACCATCATCAACGAATACCACGGCAGCAGCAAACCAGACACCAACGGCCTAAACATCTATTTCCCTTACACTGCCATGGAAGAACAATACGAACAATACCGCGATAAAACATACGGCCTCGATTTCACCGCAGACACCCTCTGGGATGAATTCCTTGGCCTCTACATCCTCTCCAACAAAATCCTACCATAAAAAAACAACACCAAAAAAACCACTAGCACATCAAGCCAGCATCCTCATTAAAAAAACACCCCTGCCTTATCACATTTTCACAAACGGCGCATACCGCGGCTTCCACATCTTCTTTTTAATCTCATCCACCGACCACTGACGGGTACCCTGATCAGCAGCAATCACCTGCATAGTAGTACACGCAACCGCAGCACTAATCCTTCTAATATCCCGCACACGCGGATAAATCAACCCTCGCTTAATGTTACTCTCTGGTGTCAACTCAGACAACGTAAACGCACTCTCCGTAAACACCTCATCAGGGATATACTCCCCCTCACTTAAAATCGCTCCAAGACCCACACCCGGAAAAATAAAAAAATTATTCCCCTGACCAATATGCACCCTTCTCCCCTCAAACGTAAACACATCAAACGGTGACCCCGTGGCAACCACCGCTTTACCCTCAGACGCCTTATAAATAACCTCCGGTGTCGCTTCACTATTATCCACCGGGTTAGACAACGGAAAAATCAACGGACGCTCCGTATTCATACACATACTCCTAATGACTTCCTCAGTAAAATGACCACCACACCCCGAGGTACCAATCAACACCGTCGCACCACTATTCCTGATTACTTCCTCTAAACCAATACGCGAAACATCCGCAACATCCCACCTATCATACACCCGCGCATCTTTCACAAACGGCTGCTTATACGACGCAACCGATCGCTGGTCAGTCACCAACCCCTTACTATCCAACATCATAATATGCTCAAACGCCTGCTCCTCAGACATCTGATACCGCTTCTGCAAACACGCCACAATACGCCGTGCAATACCTACGCCACCAGCACCTGCACCATACACCACAAAACACTGATCCTTGCACTCCCCACCAGACACCTTCAACCCGTTCAACACACCAGCTAACGCCACCGACCCCGTCCCCTGAATATCATCATTAAAACTCAACACCTTATACCGATATCTATCAAGAATCGTAAACGCATTCTGCCGACTAAAATCCTCCCACTGAATCAACATATGCGGATACTTCTCACAAATAACCTCCACAAACCGATCAATAAACGCATCATACGCCTCACCCGACAACCGCCGATCCTTATACCCCAAATAAAACGAATCCTCCAAATCACGCACATTATCCGTCCCCACATCCAACGTCAACGGCATCGTCTCCCACGGACGCACACCTGCACCCAACACATACAACGACAACTTACCAATAGGAATATCAATACCACCCACACCCTGATCACCAATACCCAAAATACCCTGATTATCAGTTACCACCGCAATCGTCGGCCGACGAAAACGAAAATGCGCAAACACCCGCTCCACACTATCAATCGTATCCGGCGACAAAAAAATACCCCGAAAATGCGCCGTATCACGCGAATACCGCCTCACCGCTTCACCCACCGTCGGCGTATAAATAATCGGCAACACCTCCTCCAAATACGCATAACAAAACGCATGAAACAAAATCTCATTACGATCCTGCAAATCCCGTAAAAAATTAAACCGTGCAATAGCCACCGCCTTCTTCACCGCATTCACCTGGTCAACAGATACATCACCCCCTAACATATCCACAAACATCCCCAAACGCCGATACCGCTGATACACCTTATCAATCTGCTGTTCAATCGACAACACCCGCGGGGGAATAAAACCAACCAAACCCAACTGCTCCCGCTCCTCCTCACAAAACGCCGTACCCTTATTCAACAACGGCGCACGCAACACATCATTCCCATCAGCATCAGTAACAAAAAACAACTGATTATCCACTTCTTTAACATCAAA
>CAZRMY010000127.1:0-5141 GCA_964601295.1 uncultured Thermoplasmatales archaeon
TTTATCATATGTAGCATTATCTAAGATATGGAGGTTCTTATTTTGACACTATCGCCCGCAGAGGGGGAATGCTTAAATACTATCATATTCTTGAATAAACGGGGAAAGGCATGAAAAAGTACCTGCTTGTAGGGGGAGCTGCAACGGCTGTTGTGTTACTTGTGTTTGCATCGTTTACGAGTGTTGTTGGATATAACTCTGTTGATTCTTCTGAATTTGTTGATTCACCATTGTTTTACATTCGAACAAACAAAATCAATGGAAATAGTAACCAGAACTCAATAGAGGCACATTATCTAGGGAAAGAACAAGGGAGAATTGTTCCAATACCTGCCATTAATACGGAAATGCACTTGATAGCAAAAATCATCCAAAAAATCCAGACGCTGGATAAACAAACATATTCTAATCTGCTTGATGATACTTTAGATTCATTGAAGAAAACAGAGGATATTAATGAAACAGTAATTGAAGCGTTACATGCATTTGATAATAACGTATTAACTCTTCCAAAAACTGAAGCATTAGTACACATGGTAGGATCAGTTGAAAAACCAAAAGATCCACCTACCTTTTTATGCCCGTTTTCGTTCAGAACGACTACTTGTGATAATTTTATCTGGTGTCTGAAACAATTTTTAACCCTTTTTATTTTGCTAATTATAATTGCTGGAGCCTCTGTACTAAATCTTATTACTATACTATTACGCTGTTCATAAAAAAAACAATAGCGTATCATGTACGCAGATGGAAATACAATATCTCTTGTTCATCCTGCCAAATACATCCTCCCTCGAAATAGGCGACAACTTTAAGGGTAACCCAAGCCACCGGCCATTTACCCACCCGATAGTCTAACATCCATTCAAACGGAGACTCATAATCTGTATACCGTGGGTTTCCATTGAGACAAAATTCAACTTTTTTAACCGTATACTCAGAGAGAATCTGCGTTCCAATAGTTATATCGCCTATTGCAATAGTGTTATTTTTTGGTGTAGAACATAGCTCATAATCAAAAAAGTAGAGTTTTCCCGGTTGTGGTCTCGTGAGTTCAATATGTTTTTCATCTCCTTCTCCAAAAGCATGAAGACATCCATACCACCAGCCATCATCCTCATCCATCCATGAAGACCCGATATACACCGTGCCATCAGCGCCAATACAAGGTGACGACCGTACATGAAGATTACATATTTTTTGTTTCCATTTGATAGAACCATCAGGATTTACAGCAACAATACTTTTCCCGCCATCATTACCCACATAAATCGTGCCATCAGCTGAAATCGCAGGAGCACTGTACGCGCACCAGCCACCGACATCACACCGCCATTTAACCGTTCCATTTGGATACACCGCATACAGATAATTATTGTAGCCACTGTAGAGGGTTCCATTGGTGTCTATCGCTGCACAGGGTCCCCCAGGGCCATTGATTTTCCATTTCAGTGTTCCGTTTTGATGTAACGCGTAGAGCCAGCCGTTAATAGATGAAATATAAATAGTACCATCATCAGCTATTGATGGTGCGCCTTTGACATCCGAGCTGGTCTTAAATTTCCATTTTAATGTCCCATTCGGATTAAGCGCATACAGATATGAATCCCCTGAACCAATATAGATAGTACCATCCTGGCCTATTGCTGGATCTGATATGATAATATATTCAGTTTTATATTTCCATTTCAGGGTACCGTTTGGATTAATTGCGTAGATATATTTATTGTCACATCCAAAATAGATCGTACCATCATCACCTATTACCGGGGATGATGATATTGAATCCCCCGCATGAAATATCCATCTTCTCGTTCCATCTGGGTTCACAGCGTGAAATCGAGTGTCTCCTCCCCATTCACCGATATATAATATACCATTCTCTGCGATTGCAGGTGTTGACCAGATTGTCCCCATAGGATAACCCCATTTTTTTGTTCCATTGGGATACAATGCATATAATTGACAATCTGTTCCCATCGTCCCAAAATAGATTGTACCATTCCTATCTATTATCGCAGAACTTTCGACAGTTCCATCCCATTCACTCCGAAACCGCCATTTTTCAACACTCAGATTATCAGCCGTACTATAGGGACTTTGAGAAGTATGTCTGGTATCATGGCATTTCATCGGCCATGGTGAATCCATAATATCTGAATCATCACTATTTAGTATATTTTCATTTACAGAAAAAAAATGCGTATTGAAAACCGCAGAAGCAAATGAGACAGATACTAAAAGAACAAACAAAAGAACACAAAATACAATCTTTATTTTTATATGCCTCATACTATTTAACATAGTGTCATCACCTATTTAAACATTCACATTATACTATGCACTATAAATAACTAGTTTTCAAAAGAAGGAGGAAAAGCTATGATTCCGCTATCAAAACAAGAACGAAAAAACATCTTCAAAGTATATGATATAATCAGAAAAAACAGCAGACTCAGCTACAAAGGTATAGCCAAACAAGCAGGTCTCACCAGACAAACCGTAGCCACATTATTCAAAAAAATGGAAAAAACCAAAATGATCTGGGGATACTGCGCGGTAATCGACGCACGAAAATACGGATACAACACCTATATTCTCTTAATTAAATCAACGTTGCCCTTCAAAAACAGAGGCGAGGTATTCCAATCAATGATCAAAGAAAAATATCACCTGTTAGACAACATGGATGACATGTACATCAGCTACAGCGGACATTTCCATGGACCGTATGATTGGCTGCTCATGTTTTTCTCCCCGGATATTCAAACCGCTCGGAAATGCGTAAACAAATTGATCGAAGGGTATGATGAATATATCGAGGATATTCAGCTTGAAGAACAAGTAATTCCTTTCAGTATAGCAGGCATCCGAAACCCTGATTTTGAAAACGAAATCAACGAATTATTTTAACATCATGTGAAACAACAATTTGCTTAATGACAAAATTTATAAATGATATTTGCATTATGTTATTATGCTACAGAGTATCATTGGAGAGTGATATTCTGTGGAGTGTTTAGATGAGGGAGGTAAAATAATGAAAAAGAAAATAGCGGGTATTGTATTTTGTATGCTGCTGATTGGTACCGGCATAACTGTTGTTTTTGTGCCTGAGAAAATAAATATTGAAGCTGCGCCTAGTGGCGGAGAGAAAAGTGGCTCAAGTGGGGAAATCGGATTAGATAATGATTTTACATGGAAAGTACTAAGGGATTTGTGTAACGTGACGTATAAGGCAGATTGGAGTAAAGAAAATGGTATTGTAAAAGGTCGTGCTTGGGGAACTGAAGGGGAAAACTACACAATTAACAATATTTTATTAAAATACATGAACGGAACACACGAAAACACTTATTGTAATCTATCAGATGTTAATAAACTCTTAATAGGTTCTCTTGGTAATGGCTGGCAGTATTCAAGTAAAGTTGTGACTAATAATTTTCAGATGATTGTTAATAACCAGAATTATCCTTATCCAAATTATGTTCCAAAAAATGAAAGTTTTCCATTTCCAACTGGGCGCCGTCATTTTGAAGATTTAATTATAAATTGTAACTATACCTTTACAAATGAAAATATATGTGTACAAAATCTGTCCTCAGCAAGCACAGTCATTCAGATGTTCCCTGGAGAATATTTAAATGTGACTGTTACCTTGGAAAAAAACTTAGGCAAAATAATCGGCAACGCCAGTTACATTCCAGAAAATAACACAATACCTTCTATTCAAGATGGAGAAGTATTTCTAATCGATGATGTAAATGGATGTCAATATAAAATCGACAACATAACCACTGCATCAGGATTAATTATATTAAACGAAGGAAAGTCCTTGAGCTATGCTAATATTTCAAAATGTAATTGTTCTGCAGTTAGTGTGTCAATAGGCACAGATAATTTAAGTGAAGTTTTAAGTTTACTTGAAAACAATACTGTAATGATTGTAGATAACATCAAAGATAATGAAACATTTACCTTTTCGTATAATTTAACTCATCCTGATAATCTCCCCAGTAATGACTATGTAATCCTTGATAGAATTATAAGACCTGACGAACAAAATATAGTTAAATATTTTTCTTCAGTAAATATAAATGCTGATGTACATCGTGCTATAAATAGGGCTACTCTAATACTTGATAACAATGACCCCTTATGTAAAGGTTTTATTCTATATGATTCTTATGAAACACATATGATGTTTCCAACGGTTCGAAATTGGCAACTATTTGGCTCTACTTTCTCCAAATGGCTGAACAAGCCAGCGCTTCCATATTTTTCTATTAATTACACAGTTGGAAATTGGCTAAAAAATCATGCTGAGAGCACCACGATTAGTGGATTTATCGATCAAACTTTCTATAACCAATTAGAAAACAATGGAATAGAAAGTTATAATGTCATAGGATTTAAAAATCTAACCGACAATCCAAATGATGAAACTATTGTTATATCCAATAGGATGGATGGCTGGTGGGGCGAGACTCCGGGTGATTCTGGTGTGGGCTGTGCTCTTGTTCTTGGGATTGCAAAATATCTAGAGGATTATAAAATCCAACCAAAATGTAATTTAAGATTCCTTGAAACCACTGGTGAAGAATATGGCATGCGTGGTGCGCAGCATTATAGTGATAGTCATCCAGATGACAATATCATTCTTTATATCGGTTTTGATCAATTAGCTTTTAATCAAGTTGACACTAATTTAAAGCTACATTACGGTTACGGTGAAGATGAAGGTTTCAATGGTGGACAAATTAAAAAGATCGCATGGGCTATTTCAAATGAAACCAATTACAAAGAAAGAAATAACGATAAATATGGTCTAGTACAAGGCGATGCAACCGGAGAAGAAACTGGTGGAGAAGATTTTGTTTGGAGAGAACGAACTGATACGATCCTATTTGGCAAAGATCCCGATAGGAAATGGTATCGCTACCATCGGGCAGGTCTTGGATTCCAAGAAGGGGACTCTCTAAATTATATTGATAGAAATGATGTTAATTTGACATTTGAATTAGCTTGGAATATTACTAAATACTATTGTGTTAATCCAGATTGTTGGTTTGACAGTGTCACCTATACACCGTTTGATTCACCAGATGATGGTGACACTCTTGATGATTCCATCAATGTCT